>CAZTVH010000004.1:14388-24295 GCA_964616965.1 uncultured Bacteroidaceae bacterium
TGGCAGGGGATGACTTCTTGGCCTTTTACGTTGAGGTAGCCGTATTTGTCGTCGCGCATGACGAGGATGCGTCCTTCGGTCTTGCCGACGAGGTAGGTGTAGATGGGCTGGGTGAGTTGGCGGAAGTGGTTGTCGTACATGGCCAGGCCGTCGTCGTCACCGGCAAAGAGGAGCCCTTCGAACATGGAGGTGAGGATTTCGAACTTGATGGGGAAGACCTCTTTGTTCTGGCGGTTTATCATGCCGTAGCGTTCGTATTTCTTCACCACGGCAAAGCCTTCGTTGAAGGGGTAGGCGTAGTCGTATTGGGGCTGTATGACCATGTTGCCGTCGTGGTCGATAAAGCCGTATTGGACTAGGGTGCTGTCGATGTCGACTGCCACGACGGCGAGGCCTTCGTTGAAGGTAGAGGCGGCGCGGTAGAGGAAGGGTACGCGTTGGCGGCTGAGGGTGTCGAAGAAGCCATAGTACTCACCTTTTTTGACCAGTATCATGCCGTCGCTGGGGTAGTTGACATCGTTGTAGATGCAGGGTATGATTTCTTCGCCTTCGCGATTGATGAGGCCGCAGCTGTCGTAGTTGAGGTATACCTTGCAGTAGGGGCCGTGGAAGTGGTCGACGAACAGGTATTTGTTGGGGACGATGACGGTGCCGTCCTCACGTTTGAAGCCAAAGCGGTCGCCGTCCTGTGTGGTCTGGATGCCGTCGATGAAGACGAGTTCGCAGCCGCACTCCTCGTCGTCGACGTACTCGACTTTGTCTTGTGCGAGGATGGCGGTGGCGGCTAGCAGAAGGATGCTGAATGCAAGGATTTTTCTCATGGTGATGATTGGTTTATGGTGTCTTATATTATGGTGATGTCGGTTGTTTCGACCCAGCCGGTGTTGCCGTCGGCGATGTGTATTTTGTGCCAGTCGCCAAGGGTTTCTTCTATGACTACGGGTGTGCCCTCGTGGAGTATCATCTTGTCGATGCTGCGGGATTCGGGCGAGCCTTTGACAACTATCATGGGTGAGGTGACGATGGCCTTGTCGTGGCGGGCTGTCTGACGGTGGGCGGCGATGGTGCATCCGATGGCGAGCAGCAATAGCAGGCTGACGAGGATGCCGAAGAGGAGCGAGCGTTTGCGCCAGGCGTAGTCGCTACTGACGAAGAAGAGGACGGCGAGGGCTGCGAGGATGGCTACGAGGATGAGCAGCGCCACCAGCCATCCGTTGGGGCTGAACCATCCGACGACGGTTTGGGCCCATTGGACGAGGAATATCTGGGGCAGGGAGTCTATCTGGTCTTCGGTCTTGCTGTAGGCGAGGTCGAGGTTTTGGCGGGCATCGCGGAAGTGGGGGTTGAGGCGCAGGGCGCGCTCGTAGTTGAGGATGGCTTGGCCCAGTTCTTCCTGGCGGTAATAGGTGTTGCCTAGATTGTAGTAGAGGTCGGCCGACTGCAGGCCTTGGGTGAGGATTAGTTCGTAGGCATCGGCAGCCGCCTCGTAATCGCCACGGCTGTATGCCTCGTTGCCCTGCTGCATGAGTTGCTGGGGCGTTTGTGCGAAGAGGAGTGTTGATAATAAAAGGTAGAGACAGAAAGCTAAAGACTTGTTCATAGTTGTCAATTGTCAATTATCGATTTAGAGCATCACTATCATTTGTAGGGCCTGGTCGTAGATTTGCTGTTTCTTGGCGGCGGCATCGCCGGGAGCAAAGCGGGCAAAGTCGACTTCTTGGAGGGTGGACATGATGAGTTGCTGTTGCGGTTCGGCAACTTGTTTTTCGGTGAGGCATTCGCGGACGGTGTCGCTGCTGAGGTGTGATAGTTCGATGTTGTATTTGTCGGCCAGACAGCCCCAGATGGCTTTGTAGATTTCTTCGTAGAAGAGGTTGTCGTTGCCGTCGTTGAGGTGGCTGGCGGCTTTCTTGAGCCGTTTGCGGGCCTCTTTGGTGGCGCGGCGCAGGCGCATGCCTGCTATGTCTTGCTGTTGGGCCTGACGATGGCGGAAGAATAGGATGAGGCCTATGCAGGTGCAGATGATGAGCGCGAGCAGAGCCCAGAACCACCATGCGGGCCCGGCGTGGGTGTCGCGTGGGCTGAATGGGGTGATGGTGGTGCGGATGTGGTTGATGTCGCTGTTGAGGAGTTTCACGTCGCTCTTGTTGCTGGTGACGTTCTTCATCGACTTGGGGTCGCCCTTGTCGATGTGGACGGGGATGGCTTCGACATGCTTGGTGATGTAGCGGCCGGCAGAGGGGTCGAAGGTGACGAAGTTGAAGGCGGGGATTTCGTAGTCGCCTTGGTTGCGGGGAATGAGGACCCACTCGAAGGTGCGGCTGCCGCTGATGCCCGAACTGGTGCGCGTGATGTTGTCGTTGATTTGCGGGTCGTATACTTCAAAGACTTTCGGGAAGTCGATTTTGGGCGCATCAATTAGCATGAGGTTTCCATTGACGCTGATGGTGAGGCGGTAGGTGATGGCCTCGTTGGCGCGCACTTCGCGGGTGTCGACCTCGCGGGTGACGGAGAAGGAGCCGACGGCACCGTTGAACCCGTCGGGAGCGTTGGGCAGGGGCTTGACGTTGACGTTGATGCTATTGGTGCGGAGGTGCTTCTGAACGGCCTGGGTGGGGTTGAAGAAGGGGTCGTCGAAGAGGTCCCAGATGGAGCCGGTGCGTTGGCGTTGGCGCTGCACGAGGGCCAGCACGTCGAGGTCGAGGGGCTCGATGGTGAGTTTGCCGCTTTCTTGGGCGAAGAGGGCACCGCGACGTATCTCCGCCACCATGTAGCGACGCCCGTCGACGGTTTCCTCATATTGCTTCACGTTGCCGTCGCGGGTGAGGTCTTCGCTCCAGAAGCCTTTGTTGCCGGGGAGCTTGTCTATTTGGTATTGTTGGAGGGAGACTTGGGTGTAGATTTTGTAGGTGAGGATGACCTGTTCACCTTGGTAGGGGTTGTTTTTGCTGATGCTGGCACGGGCAAAGAGCGACCGGCTGTCGATGTTGTCGGACTGGGCGGGTTGTGTGGTGCGCTGGTTTTGCTGTCGCTGCGGCTGTCCGTAGGCGTTGCGTGGGTTTTGCTGCTGGGCGTTGGGGTTGCCTTTCTCTACTTTGATGGAAAAGCCCTGACAGGTCACACGCTTGCCGTCGACATTGCAACTGGCCGTGCCCACATTGAAGGTGCCTTCCATGTCGGCTTGGATGATGTAGGTGAACCCAGTGGTGATGGAGCTGGAGATTTGCCCGTTGATAATCTGGGTGCTGGACATGTGAGAGGCATTGGGGCCGGAGAGGACCGAGAAGCCTTTGAAGTTGGGACCCCGGAAATCGTTGGCGCGAGCGTTGACCTCGTAGCGGACTTCGAACCGATGTCCTACATCGACGCGTCCGGGGGCGCGTACGGTAAGTTCCTGTGCCGATGCGGCGAGCGTCAGCAGGAGTGAGAGTACTATGAGAAAATATCTTTTCATGTTTATTCTTAATTCATCCTGATGTTACCAATCTTTTTCAATCCTGCCAGCAGGAGCCACTTCCACCTTCTTGGCGTTCTCCTTCATGGTGTTCTTCTCGTTGTTCTTGACGGCTTCGAGCAGTCGCTCGGCGTCTTGTTTTTTCTGTTCCTGACGCTGTTGTTGCTGCTTCTGCTGCTGACGGTCTTGCTTCTTGTCCTGTTGTCCTTGCTGGTTGTTTTGCTGGTTTTGTTGGTCTTGCTGATTGTCCTGGCCGTTGTTGCCGTCTTTGTTTTGGTCTTTCTTATCTTTGTTGTCCTTTTGGTCTTTGTTGTTGTCGCCCTGTCCGCCACCGTTTTGCTGCTGTTGCTGCTGGGCTTGTTGGAGCAGTTTCTTGGCATAGGAGAGGTTGTAGCGGGTGTCGTCGTTCTTGGGGTTGAGTTTTAGTGCCTCTTGATAGTCGTTCACGGCTTGTTGGAACTGCTGCATTCCCTCGGAGCGGTTTTCTTTTTGCAGGCCCGCCTTGAGGTTGCTGTTGCCGCGATTGTGGAAGAGGCGGCTGCGAGTCTTCTTGTCCAGGCCGGGGTGTTCGAGGGCTTGGCTGTAGTGCTGTGTGGCTTCCTCGTATTTCTTTTGGCGGTAGAGGGTGTTGCCGAGGTTATAGTGGGCACGATAGGCAGTGCTGTCGTGATGCAGTGCGCGGCGGTAGTCCACCTCGGCACGGTCGAAATGGTTGGCCTTGTATTCGCGGTTGCCCTTGCGTGTATCTTTGCGGGCATTGCTGTTTTGTGCCACTGTCAGGGATGGCAGTAGGAGTAGGGTGAAGAGGATGATGGGGAGTATGCGTTTCATTGCTTTGATGGTGTTGATGCGTTATTGTCGTTGGCGAGGGCCTTTCGGCTCATAATATTGTCGAGGTTGAACTTTTTGTTGCGGCGCTCGAAGAGGAGAAGTTCGATGATGAGGCATAGCAGGGCTGCGGCCAGTGGGTATTGGTAGCGGCTTTCGTATTCGGAAAAGAGGGTCTCGCCAAAACTGTCTTTTTCGAGGCCTTCGATGAGCTTTACGATGTCCTGTATGCCGGAGTTGATGTTGTTGGCACGCACATAGATGCCCTTGCCTGCATGGGCGATGGCGGTGAGGGTGGCCTCGTCGAGGTGGGTGGTGACGGTGTTGCCGTTGTTGTCGCGCTTGTAGCCCACGCGCTGGTTGCCACGATATTCGGGGATGGGCGTTCCTTCGGTAAGGCCCATGCCGATGGTGCAGACGCGTACGTTCTGTGCGGCAGCGTTGCGGGCAGCCGCCTCGGCATCGTCTTCGAAGTTCTCGCCGTCGGAGATGACCACGATGGCGCGTCCTTGGTTCTTGACCCATTCGCGGTCAGGGTCGCCGTAGCCGAAGGTCTCCATTGCCTTGTTGATAGCATCGCCAATGGCAGTGCCCTGTGCGCTGATAAGGGAACAGTCGATTTGGTCGAGAAAGAGTTTCACGGCACTGTAGTCGCTAGTGAGTGGCATCTGCACATAGCTGCTGCCTGCAAAGACTACCAGCGATATGCGGTCGCTACCCAGAGCGTTGAGCAGATTGGCAACGGTGCGTTTGCTGCGTTCCAGTCGGTTGGGTTGGATGTCCTCAGCCATCATGCTGTTGGAGATGTCTAGGCAAATGGCAATGTCGCTGCCGAGTCGTTCGCCTTTGACCATTTTGCTCCCTTCCTGAGGGTTGGCAAGGGCGATGATGAGGAATGCGGCACCCAGCATGATGAGGCCGAATTTGGTGGAAGGCCGCCAGGTGGAGGCATCGGGGATGAGCCTGCCAAACATGCCACGGTCAGCGAAGGCTTCGAGCCGTCGCTTGTTGCGGAAGAGGAGCCATATCCACGCTCCTACACAGGCCGGTATGAGGAGTAGGAGCCATAGTATTTGGGGGTGTTGGAAATGTATCATTTGGGTTGAAAGTTGAAGGTTGATGATATGTTATCGCGCCTTTGGGTTAGTTCGTCAAGGTGTGCTGCGGAAGTAGAAGAGTCCGAGGATGATTTCAAGCAAAAGGGCCAAGGCCGCCAGTATCAGCCAGCCCATGTATTCGTCTTTGGTCTGAGCGTACTGGGTAACGTCGATTTTGCTCTTTTCCATCTCGTCAATCTGTTTGAATATCTTCTGTAGGGAACTCTTGTTCGTGGCGCGGAAGTATTGCCCGTCCTTGGTGGACTGGGCCATATGGGTCAGCAGTTGCTCGTCGAGTTCGACGGGGACGTTTTGGTAGCGGACTCTCCCATACGGGTCGCGGAAAGGGTAGGGGGCAAGGCCATGAGTGCCAACGCCGATGGTGTAGAGCCGGATGTTGTAGAGTGCGGCTATTTCGGCTGCACTCTGGGGGTCTACGGCTCCCTGGTTGTTGACACCGTCGGTGAGCAGGATGATGACCTTGCTTTTTGCCTCGCTGTCCTTGATGCGGTTGATGGCGGTGGCAAGTCCGTCGCCCAGTGCGGTACCGTCCTTTATCATGCCGCTTTTGAGTTCGTGGAGCTGTTTCAGCAGCACGCTGTGGTCGATGGTCAGGGGGACCTGTGTGAAGGCCTCACCCGAAAAGACCACCAGCCCCATGCGGTCGTTGTGGCGTCCCTCGATAAAGTCGGCGGCCACCTTCTTGGCTGCCTCCAGTCGGTTGGGCTTGAAGTCCTCGGCCAGCATACTGCCACTCACGTCCATTGCCATCACGATGTCGATGCCTTCGACCTTCATCTCCTGACGACTGAGCTTGCTTTGCGGGCGGGCAAGGGCAACGATGATGGCACCAACTGCCACCATACTTAGGGCAAACAGCAACGGGTAGGCACGTTGGCGGAAGGTCTTATGGATGCCTTTGAAGAGGCTGATGTTTGAAAACTGCAGGGCGGGTTTCTGCTTGCGGTAGCGTAGCACATACCAAGCTATCAGAAGTGGTATGACAAGCAGAAGCAGTAGCAGATATGGATGTGCAAATGTTATCTTCATTGTGTAAGGCTTTGGTCAGTTGGGGTGGAGGCCGGCGTTTCGGCTTCGGGTGCCTCCTTGTGGGGTGCGGTTAGTTTGACGAAGTTGACAGCCTGTGTCATCGAGAGGTCGTGTTGGTAGGGCTGGGGTTGCGATTTGGCGAATTTCACCATGTCGGCGGTCTGCAACATCTGTTGCAAAAGCGACGCGGGTTCTTCAGCATAGGCACTGCTGCTGCGGAAAGCGTCGAGCGTTTGGTCGCTGGTCATCTCGGTGGATGGGATATTGTAAGTCTCTTCGAGATAGTTGCGCACGATGTCCGTCAGCATGGTGTGGTATTCTTTCACTCTTCCCTGTTGCCACAGTTGCTGTTGGCGAAGCTCCTCAAGGGCATTGAGCGCACGCACGTCGGCAGGCAGCGGCGGAGCTTGTGGAATGCTGATAATGGGCTTGTGCCGTTTGAGCCGTATCACCACGAAAACGATGGCTGCCGCCAGTGCAAGAATGCCTAGCACGATGCCCACCACCTTGGCAATCTCGCCAAAGGTGTAAGGCTGGCGGAGGATGTTGGCAATGTCGCGGATGTTGGTGTTGGTGGTATCCACGTTGGGGACATCCTTCACTGTGATAAGCACCGAGTCGAGCCCGATATGCAGCCAGTGTTCGCCTTCTTCAAAGCTAGTAAGGGCGGTGCAGAAGTTGCCGTTGGTGGAGTCAGTCCACTGCCTGACGGCCACGATGTCGTTGTTGGTCAGGTCTTCAAGAGTCGGGTAAAGGGTAGTGGGTTCGATGGCAAGGACGGTCTGGTCGCCCAGCATGATGGTAGTGCTGTCGAGCCGGAATTGGTAGCGCATAGTGTGGGTCGACAAGATGGAGTCCTGTGCCAGTATTGTCGAACAGAATGTTGCCAGTAGTAGGAGTGTTAGGGTTATCTTTTTCATGTTATGTTCGGTATTATGCTCCGCGTCGCTCGAATAGTTTCTTCAATTCCTTCACATAGTCTTCGCCCGTGTAAAGCACCGTCTGGTCGATGCCGTACTTTTTGAGCACCTCTTCCACCTTTGTCACATGGCCGGCATAGCGGGAGGCAAACTCGTTGCGTATAGTGCTGTCGGCCGTGTCAATCCAGATGGTCTCGCCCGTTTCGGGGTCGTAGAACTTCGCCAACCCTAGGTCGGGCAGGCGTGTCTCTTTCTCGTCGGCAATGCGTATGGCAACCAAATCGTGCTTGCCCGAAGCTATCTTGATGGCATCAGTGTAGTTGTCGTCGTAAAAGTTACTGAGCAGGAATGCGGTGCATCTCTTTTTGATGACGTTGGTGAAGTAGCGTAGGGCCTCTGCCAAATCGGTTCCGTTGCTGGATGGGCGGAACGTGATAAGCTCGCGTATGATGCGCAGGATGTGGCTGCTGCCCTTCTTGGGAGGAATAAACTTCTCGATGCGGTCGCTGAAAAGGATTACCCCCACCTTGTCGTTGTTCTGAATGGCACTGAACGCCAGGGTGGCGGCAACTTCGGCAACCAACTCTTCCTTGAACTGGTGGTGGGTGCCGAAGCGGTTCGAGCCACTCACGTCCACTAGCAGCATTACCGTCAGCTCGCGCTCCTCCTCGAAAATCTTGACATAAGGGTGGTTGAGGCGGGCAGTGACGTTCCAGTCGATGCTGCGCACATCGTCGCCGTATTGGTATTCGCGCACCTCGCTAAATGCCATACCGCGCCCCTTGAAGGCACTGTGGTATTCGCCCGAGAACAACTGTCTCGACAACCCGCGCGCCTTTATCTCTATTTTGCGGACTTTCTTTAATATGTCGTTGTTCTGTTGTTCCACTTTTTTTGAATGTGTTAACGTGTGAATGTGTGAATGTGTTAGTCTTTTTTGATTAACAAATTAACACATTAACGAATTAACGAATTCTTTCAACTTTCAATTTGTTTAGGGTACGTCTACGCGGTTGAGGATTTCGTTGACAACCTCCTCGCTGGTGATGTTCTCGGCCTCGGCCTCGTAGGTCAGGCCCACACGGTGGCGCAGCACATCCATAGCAATGGCACGCACGTCTTCGGGAATGACATAGCCGCGACGACGCATGAAGGCGTAGGCCTTGGAGGCCAGAGCCAAGTTGATGCTGCCGCGAGGAGATGCACCGTAGCTGATGAGCCCCTTCAACTTGCCCAGCTGGTATTGTTCGGGGAAACGGGTGGCAAAGATGATGTCGGTGATGTAGTTTTCAATCTTCTCGTCCATATACACCTCGCGCACGATATTGCGTGCTTTGAGAATGTCGGCAGGCTTGAGGATGGGTTGCTGTTTCACGCTTTCGCCCATCATCTGCTGGTGCAGTATCTGGCGCTCTTCGGCCTTCTGGGGGTAGCTGATGACCACTTTGAGCATGAAACGGTCCACCTGTGCTTCGGGCAGGGGGTAGGTGCCTTCCTGCTCGATGGGGTTTTGGGTGGCCATCACGAGGAAGGGCTCTTCCAGCTTGTATGTGGTTTCGCCGATGGTCACTTGGCGTTCCTGCATGGCTTCAAGCAGTGCGCTCTGCACCTTGGCAGGGGCACGGTTGATTTCGTCGGCGAGGATGAAGTTGGAGAAGATGGGGCCCTTCTTAACGTTGAACGACTCGCTCTTCTGGCTGTATATCATGGTGCCCAGCAAGTCAGCGGGCAACAAGTCGGGGGTAAACTGGATGCGGCTGAACTTGGCATCGATGGCGTTGGCCAGCGAGGTGATGGTCAGAGTCTTTGCAAGGCCGGGGACACCTTCGAGGAGTATGTGTCCGTTGCTGAGCAGGCCTATCATCAGACTTTCTATCATGTGTTTCTGTCCGACAATGTTTTTGCGGAGTTCCATTGTGAGGGCATCTACAAATGCGCTCTCTCTCGAAATACGTTCGTTCAGTTCTTGAATGTTGACAGATTCTTCCATAATATTAATATTGTTCACTTTATATTTTCAAAAAAACGTTTAGGCTGTCTTTCTTTTCTTGTCAGCCTCCCCTATAACGCAAAGCGTTTTTTTTTATTGCTAGATTAAATTTTTTTTTAGTTTGGCAGGTTAAGTTTGTGGACATGTAGCCTATGCGTGAGAGGGAACGGCTGTTGCCCTTTTCACCTGCCGACAACCATGCCCAATACGCAATGTGGACATCTTTCGCTTCCACCTCGTGCTTCCAATAGTTATTCTATATTTATACCTTAGTTATACCTTAGTTATTCTATTTATAATAGTATAACTATAGAATAACTAAGGTATAACTAAGGTATAACAGTGAAAGTATGTCAGGCCGAAGAGGGATGGATATGGCATATCGAGGGCAGTGATACTGCATGGGGCAACATGGTGACTATTGAAGAGGTGCTGTTTTTGGGCTGCTATCCGATGTCGGTTCCGTTGCCTATATCCTATTTAAATAAATGGTGCGGCCGAGCAGTTTTTTTATTTTTTTTGCGTAATCATGTATCCGCTATGTATCGGAAGTGTATCTGCAATGTAT
>CAZTVH010000004.1:24305-27379 GCA_964616965.1 uncultured Bacteroidaceae bacterium
TTTTTGCGTAGAATATGTATAATACAAAAAAAAAATGTATCTTTGCTAATTAAAATGTATTAGGGAAAATTGAATATCTAATTAAATATTAACTTCTTATGAAAAGTAGAAAAGTACTTCTCGGCTTGATTGTGGGCTTCTGCGTCTGCTTGGCAGGCACTGCGACGGCCCAAAAAGCAAATTACCAAAGCAACAAACTTGTAGAAATCGGCCCCGACAACATCGGGGGCCGTGTGACGTCGCTCGTTGTCGCTAGCCACCCCGACCAGAACTCCAGTTTGGTCTATGCCGGTGCTGCCACAGGCGGCCTCTATTCACGTTTGGTGTCTGACAAGGATACCATTTGGGACTATGTGCCCTGCTACGTCAATGGCGAAGAACTCACGCTACCCATCAGCAACATGTTGAAGGTGAACGACAGCACCATATTGATTGCCACTGGCGAAAGCTACTATGGCAAGGGTAACAAACTTAATGTGATGGCAGCTTTAGGCCGCGGTATGTTCCTCTTCAATACGAATACGCGCGAGTTCTCGCTCATAATGGGGACAAATCCTGGCACCAACCTCGATGCCAACTTTGCCTCTGTCAACGATTTGGCTATGATGACCGCTCAGGGAGTCAGCTATGTCTTTGTTGCTACCCCCAAGGGTCTGTTTCGTTGGGCTGTCACCCAAAATGGAGACTGGAATACGGCTCCTGTTCGCATTTTCGATGGTGAGGTTCGCAGCGTGGTCGTGTCGCAACAGTTCAATCGCGCCTTCTTCACCAGTAAGGGCAACCTTTACAAGATTAGCGATGTCATCAACAACTCTGACGTGGTGGACATCACGGGCAGTTGCTCCGCTTTTGGCCACAATGCCTCCGCTATTGAGCTGGCCTTGGCTCCGTCGGACGAGAGCTACATGTACGCTATGGTCTGCAACTCAAGAGGCTTGATGGAAGGCCTGTACCTGACCCGTAACACTAACAATTGGACGTTGCTTTCCTCGACCACCGTCACTCCGTTCACTAGTGCTGTCACTTCTAAGACTTGCGGTACTGTCACGGTCAGCCCGTCCGACCCCACCAGAGTCTTTTTGGGCGGTGCTAACGTGTGGGTTGGTAAGGGTTATGTGGAGAACGCCCCCTATCAGTGGACCGTCTCTTCGTCCAACGAGACCCAGTTGAATTCGGGCGACTATATGTCCTCAGTCTATTCTAGCAGAGTGTTTGTGCATTCGGGCATTCATCAGATTGTTCCCGACATGCGTTGGAATGAGGCCACTTCTTCCATGTATGAGGCTTATTACATTGTTACGGATGGCGGTGTGTATTATACTCCCACACCGTCGTTCTCTATCTTCGAGAATTACAACCGTGGTATGAACAGTGTGCAGATTAACAGCTTGGCCGTCTGTCCTGATGGTTCTATCATCAGCGGAGCCAACGCCAATGCGTGCCCGTTTATCGAAGCCCGCGTTGCCCACAACGGTGGCGATAGCTCTACGACATGGTATGACCGCGAAGGCTCGTTAACCAACCACATGGCTAACGTGATTTGGAAGGGTAATGGCGGTTCTGTTGCAGCTTCGCGCTTCACTCAGTATGCACCGCTTTCACGCCGCACCATCTTCGTCTCCTCCGCCAACGGCTCAATCGGACGTGCCTACGCCGACTTCTCCAACTATACCAACACCCAGACATGGACTAGCGATTCGTACTTCATGTCCGACCTGATACAAGGTGGCCCGGCTATTGGCCAGATTTATCTTTGGGAGACAGATAATAATGTCTACACAAACGACAGCATGACCGTCACCATCGACACACTCAGCTTTATCAAGCGCAACGGTGAGCGTATCAATATCACTACTAACATGCAGGTCAAGCGTGGTGACTCAATCCTCTTCATGGACCCGGCTCACGCTTCCTATCCTTTCTGGCATGTGTTTGACCACAATTTTGTGATGAAGAACGAGTTGCGCCAACGTGTGCATGTTCCCTATTTGAGCCGTATGCTTGCCGTCACCGTCGAAAACGATATGCCTCAGAATACGAATGTCTCCTATTGCTGGTTCCCCACCGACTTCCGTAAGGTGTTTGATGCAAGTAACGAAACTCGTTTCTGGAGCCACATCTATGGTATCAACGGTGCTACCAATCCTCATATCTATGTGCGTTACACTGCCATGTCCCAAGATGGCGACTGTGCCTTTATCGTGGTTGAAAACGATACCTTGAAGCAGTCTTTCATCGTGCGTGTACATGGTTTCAATAGTGCGGACTACAATGCCAGTGTTCCCGTAATCCGTGACATGTTCAACTACAAAATCAACAACCGTATCACTACTATCGATACGTTGATGGTTTCCGATGGTAACTATTTCTTCAACCGTCGCATTTCTTCTATCTCGGTCGATCCTCGTCAGGGCAAGGATGCCATACTCCTCACTTTTGACGGCTATGGTAATGATGCCCCTAATTTGGTATATATCGACAGAGCCAGCAGCGACAGTCCTAGCATCAACTACCCCGTGTTGCCGACCACTGCTCCCGCCTATAGTGCCATGATTGAGTACACTACTGGTGAGGTGTACCTGGGTACCGAAGAGGGTGTCTTCCGTGCGGCTAGCATTAACAGCAGCAGTTGGCAGCCCTATGGCTCCTTCAAGGGTGTGCCCGTCACCTCCATGTATCAGGTCACTAACAACAATCCGCGTATTAAGTATGTCGGACATGACGGTGTTGTCGAGGTCCCCTATATCTTCCCCCGCACCAAGTATGCTTATGCCATGTATTTTGGCACCTATGGCCGCGGTATCTTCATGGACACCACCCATGTCATCGACCATACCAACGAGATTGTAGACCCCGAAGACTATGCAGGCGAGCTTGACATTCCCAGCATTGCCAACCTGGGCGACAATTCAGTGCGTTTCTACCCCAATCCCGCTGTCGACAATGCCACTATGGAGCTGACCGTCTTGCAGGCCGGCAATGCTGTTGTGCGCGTCTACGACCTCTCTGGCAAAGTTGTCTATACCGAGAACATGGGCCACGTCTCTGAGGGTGTCCACACTCGCGCCATCAAC
>CAZTVH010000005.1:0-22465 GCA_964616965.1 uncultured Bacteroidaceae bacterium
GATGCAGGCGAAGACTCCCGCCTAGTCATTCGCCAGCGACAGGCCCTATACCCCGAATACGCCGAAGCTATCGACATGTACATGTCGCGGTGGGACGATGCCCTACCGGGCGAAATGCCCGGCATGCGCCAACTGGTGCAACAACTCAAAGCCGACCCACGACACCACATCTACGGCCTCACCAACTGGTCAATGGAAACATTCCCCCAAGCGCGGGCCAAATTCCCCATACTGCAGCTGATTGACCACTATGTCGTATCGGGCGACATCCATTGCGTCAAGCCCCATCCACAAATCTTCCATACCCTTATGAACCGTTACAACCTTGCTGCCGAACAGTGCCTGTTCATCGACGACAACCCCGCCAACATCCAAGGGGCCGCACAAGTAGGGTTGCAAGGCATCCTCTTCCGCGATGCCGAACAGCTACGCTCCGCCCTCTCCAACGAACTGAAAATTGAAAATTGAGAGTTGTCCGAATTCGAGAGCTATTTTTCAATTTTTAATTTTCAATTTTCATTTTTTTCGTATCTTTGCACTAGCAGCAATACACTTAACAAAAACACAACACACATATGGTCAGAAAATTAATCCTTTGGTTCATTGGCAAATATCGCTATGCCACCGCCTCTAGGTGGGCCATTCTCGCCATTGATATACTCACGCTAGTTGCCGCATTCGCCATCACCGACCTACTGCGCCTACGCTTGGCACCCCACATTGACTGGCCCTCTCTGGCAGTCAAACTCTGTGCCTTCATCATCCTTGCATCCATCTGCTACGTCATCGTCGGCACACACCGCTCCATTATTCGGCATTCGGGGCTCTACGACATATACAAAGTTTTAATCTCCAACTTTATTGCCACCGCGATACTCATCCTATTCTACCTCGTCCACAACAGCCACACCTTCATACATAACCGCTACTCCCCCGCCTACAGCGAGATACTGATGACCTTCGCGTTCCAAATTGCCGCCATGATTACCACGCGTCTCGCCCTTCAGCGTCTCTACAACGAGTACGTCCGTCGTCGCCGCCCCACCATCAACACAATTATCTACGGTGCCGGTGCCGCTGGCGTCATCGCATACAACGCACTCATGCAAGACCAAGCCCACCAATACAAGATTGTCGCATTCCTCGACGACGACCGCAAAAAGACAGACACCGCACTCAACGGCATCCGCACACACCTCCCCGACACTGCCCTCAACCCCGACTTCATCAAAAAGCACAATATCGAGATACTTCTTATCGCCATCCCATCTATCAAACTAGAACGGAAACAGGCCATAATGAACAAAGGTCTCGACCTCGGCCTCACCGTCAAGGCCGTCCCCCATATCAGCACCTGGATTAACGACAGCTTCACTGTCAACCAAATCCAAGACATCAAGATTGAAGACCTTTTGGAGCGCGAAACCATCCATCTCGACAACATCAACATCATACGCGAAGTGGCCGACAAAGTAGTGCTCGTCACCGGAGCCGCAGGCTCCATCGGCAGCGAGATATGCCGACAACTCATCCAATATGCCCCCAAGAAAGTTGTCATGCTCGACCAAGCCGAATCGCCCATGTACGACCTCCAGTTCGAACTGCGCAGCAACGAACCCTATTGCCGCTACACCGACCACATGGAATTCGTCATCGCCAACGTCAAAGACCGCCAACGCATGGAAGAGGTGTTCTCCAAATTCAAACCCCAGATTGTCTACCATGCCGCTGCCTACAAACATGTCCCCTTCATGGAGGAGAACCCCTATGAGTCAATCCTCGTCAACGTCTTTGGCACCAAAAACCTTGCTGACCTCGCCATCCAACATGGCACCCACAAGTTCGTCATGATATCCACCGACAAGGCCGTCAATCCCACCAACGTAATGGGCGCCACCAAACGCATGGCAGAAATCTACATCCAAAGCCGCAGCACCGACACCACCCACTTCGTCACCACCCGCTTCGGCAACGTCCTCGGTTCCAATGGCAGCGTCATACCCCTGTTCAAGAAACAGCTTGCCGCAGGCGGCCCCCTCACCGTCACCCACCGCGACATCATACGCTACTTCATGACCATCCCCGAAGCCTGCAACCTGGTGCTCGAAGCCGGAGCAATGGGCGAAGGCGGCGACATATTCGTCTTCGACATGGGCAAGCCCGTCAAGATTTACAACTTGGCACAAAAGATGATACAACTCTCTGGCCTCAAGAATATTGAGATTAAAGAAGTAGGTCTGCGCCCCGGTGAGAAACTCTACGAAGAACTTCTCGCCAACAAAGAGGCCAACATCCCGACCTACCACCCCAAAATCATGCGTGCACAAGTGCGTCGCTACCCCATCAACGACATCGACCGCGCCTATGCCGAACTATGGGACCTCATGCCCACCCTCGACCCCATGATTTTGGTCCGCAAGATGAAGCAGATAGTTCCCGAATTCAAGAGCAACAACAGCATCTACTGCCAGCTCGACAACGAAAACGCCACCCCCAACCCAGCCTAACCTCAAGGCTATCTGATGAAATATCTAGCTTCATCTGTAAAGCGGCTGTTCCTTGGGCTCAAATGGTACGAGACCAGCGAATACGCTCTGCTGATAATGCTTGCCGTCACCATTCCAATCCAATGGCGCATCGCTCTGTGGTGCCTCATACTGCTCTGCGCCAACAGCCTTGCCAAAATTATCCACCAGTATCGGCAGCCCCAGGGCACCGACCGCCAACGGCGGTTCCATGCCAACCCAGCCCTCTGTCGACCAATACGCGCCTGCCTATGGGCTATGGTGTTCTACTATCTTCTCTATGCCGTTAGCTGCATCTACAGCAACAATCCTTCCGAAGCCCTGTCCACCATCCAGACGATGCTCCCCCTGTTGCTGTTTCCCCTCATATTCCTGTTCGGCGACACCCGCTACCTCACCCGCCGCCACCTCTCACTCCTCACCTACCTACTTGCCGCCACGCTCACCATCCGTTTCATCCTAATACTTATCAGGTCTGGCTTCCACTCGATTGACAGCCAACTATTCTCCGGCACCACCCATCTCTTTGCCACACTGATTGCCCAATTAGCATCGTGGTTCTCCCAAATAACGCCATTCTCCCAACTCAACGACCTGATAGCCATACAGCCCCTCCGCGCCATCGCCCACCTATTCAACAACACCCCGTTCGAATACCTCAAAGCCTACACGTTCGACCCCCTTCACCACAACTACCTTGCGCTATACCTCCTCACAGCCATTGCTTTACTCTACACCGAACTAGTTCGGCACTGGAAGGCATGCCGCTGGCACTGCCTACGGTGGTTTGTCATTGTCGATATCATACTCCTCTCCGCCTACATCCTGCTATGTGGCTCCCGCTCAGGCATGGTCGCCTGGGGGCTCCTCGTCACAGCCTGCTTCCTTCACCTTGCCCTTGCCCAGCACCAATGGCGCGCCCTAGGCATTATACTCGCAGTTATGGTCATCCTTATCGGCATCACCTACCTTGCCTCACCCAAGACCTACACACGCGTCACCGACACCGCCAAGTTTCTCCTTCGTGGAGAAGAGGGCGACATACGCCAAACCATGTGGCTGAGTGGATTGCAGACAATCAAAGACCGCCCCATTTGGGGATACGGATGCGACGGCTACTGGGATGCACTCAAACACCAATATCGTGAACACGACTGCCTCACAGCAAGCTCATACCAGTTTAGCCCCCACAATCAGTACCTCGAAACCACACTCGCCACAGGACTGGTCGGACTTGTGGCCATGCTGGCAATGATACTGCTGCCCGTCTGGTGTTCTTTGCACCGTCGGCACCGAAATCTTCCTATGATACTCTTCACCGTGGCATACGCGACATGTATCTTCTTCGAGGCCAGCTTTGGCCGCCAAATGGGGCTTCTATTCATCGGCTTTTGGTATTGCTTCCTGCTCCACTACTCCCGCCCGTCCCCCGTCCCTATGGAAACGGCATGACCTCCCCGCCCAGCGCAAAACACCCTTTGGTGCAACACCCCGTCAGTGCCTCTTCCTCTTACCCAATTCCCAACAATTTACACACAATATAAACTCGATTTCCGCACCTGGAGCGGAGAGGGAGCGGGCTTCGAACGGAGGAGGAACGGAGAATGGAGGGAGGATATGGGGGAGGAAAACAATGCAATTATTGGAGAGCAAGAGTGGCATTTCGCTTGCAGTTGAATTTTATGCGTTGTTTTTTATTACTATATGGAAAAAAAAAAGTATTTTTGCAAGTTAATAAGTTTGTGTCCGCCGGCATATAAAGCACAGCATACAAACTGATTTTGAGATAAATAATAATATATATAATAATTATGCAAGACACCATTATTGCGGTTATCGGCTTGGGATATGTGGGACTTCCACTAGCCAGACTATTCTCAACTAAGTACAAAACTATTGGCTACGACATGAACAAGGCACGCGTGGATGCGTTGATGAAGGGGCACGACGCTACTCTTGAGGTGAGCGACGAGCTGCTTCAGGATGCCATCAATAATCATGGCTTCCGCTGCACTGCCGACATCGAAGATATTCGCCAGTGCAATTTCTACGTCGTTGCCGTTCCCACGCCTGTGGACCGCAACAACACGCCCGACCTCTCGCCCCTCTATGGTGCAAGCGAGGTGGTGGGCAAGGTGATAGACAAGGGCGACATTGTGGTGTACGAATCGACCGTCTATCCAGGCGTGACCGAGAATGAGTGTATCCCCGTGGTGGAGCGTGTGTCGGGGTTGAAATACAACGTGGACTTCTATGCCGGCTACAGCCCCGAACGCATCAATCCGGGCGATAAGGTGCACACGGTTGAGAAGATTACCAAAATCACATCTGGCTCCACCCCCGAAGTGGCAGACATCGTGGACCATGTGTACTCCTCGGTGCTTACCAACGGCACCCACCGTGCCGCCAGCATCAAGGTGGCCGAGGCTGCCAAGGTGATTGAGAACAGCCAAAGAGACATCAACATTGCCTTTGTGAACGAGCTGTCGAAAATCTTCACCCTGATGGGTATTGACACGCTGGACGTGCTGGAGGCGGCAGGAACGAAGTGGAACTTCATCAAGATGAACCCCGGACTGGTGGGCGGACACTGCATTTCGGTAGACCCCTATTACTTGGCCCAATGTGCCCAACGGCTGGGCTACAACCTCGAAATAATCCTGGCTGGCCGCCGCATGAACGACGGCATGGGTGCCTATGTGGCCGACCGCACCGTGAAACTGATGCTGAAGAAGGGCATTCAGGTGTTGGGGTCGAAGATAATAATCATGGGCTTTACCTTCAAGGAGAATTGCCCCGATGTGCGCAACACGCGCGTAATCGACATCTACCGGGCCCTGCAGGAGTATAACGCCGACATCACGGTGTACGACCCCTGGGCATCGCCCGAAAGGGTGAAGCACGAGTACGGTATCGACATCGTGAACGAGTTGCCCAAGGATAAGTACCATGCCGCCATTATCGCCGTGGCCCACCGCCAGTTCAGAGAGATGGAGATTGACTTCGACAGCCTGTTGGAGAAGAACCACATCATCTTCGACGTGAAGGGCATCATGCCCCGCGAACTGGTGGACGGAAGACTGTAACGGAAGTAAGAAGTATGAACTAAGAAGTAAGATGGCTAATTTTGCATTGATTGGGGCGGCGGGATATATTGCTCCGCGACATCTGAAGGCTATTGCCGACACTGGCAACACGTTGTTGGCAGCCTACGACAAGTTTGACAGCGTGGGACGGCTAGACAGCTTTTTCCCTGATTGCTCGTTCTTTACCGAGCAGGAGCAGTTTGACCGCTTCTGTTCCAAGCAGCAGCGCACCGACAATCCGTTGGACTGGGTATCTATCTGCACGCCCAACTATACGCACGATGCCTTTATCCGCTACGGTATGAGGCTGGGGTGCGACGTAATCTGCGAGAAACCGCTGGTGCTGAACCCCTACAATATTGACAACCTGATTGAGATGGAACAGGAGACAGGCCACCGCGCCTACAACATTCTCCAGCTGCGCCTGCACGACTCTATCGTGGCACTGAAACGGAAGGTGGACGAGGGGCCGAAGGACAAGGTGTACGACGTGGACCTGACCTACATCACTTCTCGCGGCAGGTGGTACTACTCGTCGTGGAAGGGCGACGTGCACAAGAGTGGCGGCGTGGCCACCAATATCGGTGTGCATTTCTACGATATGCTGCAATGGGTGTTTGGCCCTGTGCAGAAGAATGTGGTGCATGTGATGAGCCACGACCGCGTGGCGGGCTATTTGGAGCTGCGACAGGCCCGTGTGCGCTATTTTCTCAGCATCAACGCCGACTGTTTGCCTGCCAATGCCGTGCAGGGCGAGAAACGCACCTATCGGACTATCATAATCGATGGTGACGAGTTTGAGTTCAGCCAAGGGTTCACCGAGCTGCACACCAAGAGTTATCAGGAGATTTTGGCTGGCCGCGGGTTCCGCATCAGCGAGGCACGCAACTGCATTCAGATAGTGAGCGACATCCGCCATGCCACTCCCATCGGGCTGAAGGGCGACTACCACCCACTGGCCCGCCTGCCCCTGGCCCCACACCCCTTCGGCTGGGAAGACATGAAGTATTGAAAATCGAGAATTGAAAGTCTGCAGCCTTCATTCTTCTAACCAATATTCACTAATCACTGTTCACTGAATATAAAAGAGGCAAGTAGCATATGGAATTTAGAGACTTAAAGAAACAATACCAAACGTTGAAGGGCGACATTGACCGCGCAATGGCCGACGTGGCCGCCTCGGGGGCTTATATCATGGGCACCGCCGTGAAAGAGCTGGAGCAGGAACTGGCTGCCTATGTGGGCGTGAAGCATTGCATAGCCTGTGCCAACGGCACCGACGCACTGACGATGGCCTTGAAGGCGTTGGGCGTGGGCAAGGGCGACGCAGTGTTTGTGCCCGACTTCACCTTCTTCGCCACCGCCGAGGTGGTGGCCTTGGAGGGTGCCACCCCAGTGTTTGTGGATGTGGACCCACGCACCTTCAACATGGACCCAAAGAGTTTGGACGACGCAATCCGCTCAGTACACGACCACATGACGTTGAGGCCTAAGGCGGTGATTGCTGTCGACCTGTTCGGCCAGCCAGCCAACTATCCGGAGCTACGCGCGATTACCAAGCGCGAGGGTATGTTTCTGATTGAGGATGGCGCACAGGGTTTTGGCGGCAGTATACGCCTGCCGAAGCCTTCAGGCGAAGGGTTTGTGGTGAAACGAGCCTGCAGTTTCGGCGACATCTCTACCACCTCGTTCTTCCCCGCCAAGCCGCTGGGCTGCTATGGCGACGGGGGAGCCGTGTTTACCGACAACGACGAGTGGGCAGCATTGGTGGAGTCATACCGCGTGCATGGCAAGGGGAGCCACAAGTACGACAATGTGCGCATCGGACTGAACAGCCGTCTCGACACGTTGCAGGCAGCCATACTGCGCATTAAGTTGAAGGCTTTTAAGGAGCATGAACTGGCCGACGTGAACCGAGTGGCAGAGTACTACAGCCAACTGCTGGAGGGAATGACCAAATTCCTCAAAAAAGAGATACGGATTGCCACACCCTTCGTGCCAGAGGGGTATGGCAGCAGTTGGGCACAGTATACGATACAGCTGAGTGTTCCATCGGGCGAAGGCACCTTTAACCGCGAGGCACTTCAGGCCAAACTGAAGGCAAAGGGCATACCCACGATGGTGTACTACCCCACCCCTATGAGTGCACAGACGGCATTCAAGGAGTATCACAGCTTTGCCCTCACGCCCAATGCCGAGCGGCTGGCAAAGAGTGTGCTGTCGCTGCCGATGCACCCCTACTTGACCCGCGAGGAGGTACGCTCGGTGGTGGAGGGACTGATATACTCAATCTGACATGCAAATCCTCACCGACAGCCTGCACCGCATAGCTTACGCCACGGATGCCTCGGCCTATCGCGAACTGCCCTTGGGCGTGGCGTACCCGAAGAACGAGCAGGAGATAGTAGAACTTATTGCAGAGGCTAAACGCCTCCACACCCATCTAATCCCGCGTGCGGGAGGCACTAGCATTGCCGGACAGGTGGTGGGCAGTGGCATAGTGGTGGACATCAGCCGCCACTTTAACCATATTCTCAAGCTCAACAGTCAGGAACGGTGGGTGTGGGTGGAACCCGGCGTGGTGCGCGACGAGCTGAACCTGTTGCTCAAACCATACGGGCTGTTCTTCAGCCCCGAAACCTCTACGAGCAACCGCTGTTGCATCGGCGGCATGGTGGGCAACAACTCTTGCGGAACCCATTCGCTGGTGTATGGCAGTACCCGCCACCATGTGCTGGAGATACGCGGACTGCTCGGTGACGGCACCCCCTTCACCACCGCCGACCCTACGGGGAGCCCTCTGATGGAACAGATTTGCAGCCAACTGCGGTCATGGGCTGCCGACCCTCGTGTGCGACAGCTCGTGGAGGAGAACTTCCCCGACCCCGGCCTGCGTCGTCGCAGCTGTGGCTATGCCATCGACGAATGTATTGCCCCGGTGATTACCAATCCTGCGGAACGACCCGACCTCTGTGCACTTATCACTGGCTCAGAAGGCACACTATGTTTCATTACTGCCATCAAGCTCTCGCTCGACCCACTGCCTCCCAAGAGTCAGATGGTGCTGTGCGCCCATTGCGACAGCCTGCCTAAGAGCTACCGGGCTAACCTTGTAGCCCTGCGTCATAGTCCTGTGGCTGTGGAACTGATGGACGGGAAGATTCTCGAACTGTGCCGCAACAACCGCACTCAGGACCGCAACCGATTCTTCATTGAGGGCGAGCCTGCCGCCTTGCTGATTGCCGAATTCAATGGCGACGAGATGGACATGCACGCCGACGCCCTTGAGCGGGAGCTGCTCGACCAGCACCTTGCCTACCACTGCAGCCGCGTATATGGCGACGACATCAACCGTGTGTGGGCATTGCGCAAGGCAGGGCTGGGTGTGCTGACAGGTGTCAAGGGTGACGCCAAACCCATTGGCGTGATAGAAGATACTGCCGTTGCTCCCGAACGCCTGCCCGACTATCTAGACGAGTTTCAACAGATGATGGAACGTCTCGGTTTGAGCTGTGTCTATTACGGCCATATCAGCACTGGCGAATTGCACCTACGCCCCATTCTCGACATCAAGCAGAAGCGCGACCGCCAACTCTTTCGCCAAGTGGCGGAGGAGACTGCCCGATTGGTCAAAAAACACCACGGCAGCCTCAGCGGAGAGCATGGCGACGGTCGCCTGAGAGGGGAATTCATCCCTATCATGTACGGCGACGAGGTCTACCAACTGATGCGCCAAGTGAAGCAATGCTGGGACCCCGACGGGGTGTTCAACATGGGCAAGATAGTGGATGCCCCACCTATGGACCAATGCCTGCGCTACGACGTGGAGCAGACCTACCGTTGCACCGACAGAGAACTGATGTGCAGCATCGAGCAGTGCAACGGCACAGGCGACTGCCGAAAGAGCAACACCATCGGCGGCACCATGTGCCCCACATTCAAGCTCACGCACGACGAACTGATGTCTACCCGCGCCCGTGCCAACGTGCTGCGTGAGGTCCTCACGCGCGGGCTGCCTGACGCAGGCGGCAAGGAGGCCGCCGCACTCGAAGAGATGCTCTACAGCTGTCTGGCCTGCAAGGGCTGTCGAGGCGAATGCCCATCCAACGTCGACATGACCCGCATCCGCTCGCAAGTGCTGCAGATGCTGTACGACAAACAGGGAACGCCTTTCCGCAGTTGGATGGTCGCACGCATGGCAATGATTGAAAAGCTGGGCTACATGGTTCGCCCCCTC
This sequence comes from uncultured Bacteroidaceae bacterium, assembly GCA_964616965.1. Classification (GTDB taxonomy): domain Bacteria; phylum Bacteroidota; class Bacteroidia; order Bacteroidales; family P3; genus Colimorpha. The sequence goes on from CAZTVH010000005.1 coordinate 9,849, forward strand.
TACAACCTGTTTGCCACCAACTCATTCACCGCCTCTATTATCAAACGCATAGTCTCCTTTGCCCCTGAGCGCAGCATCCCCGCCCTCAGTAAGAGAACCATGCGTCAGCAAGTTCGCCGCCTCACCCGTCGCCACAAAGCCGCAACAGACAGGACTCTCTACCTCTTTGCCGACGAATTCACCGACATGCAGGAGGCCGAACTTGGCCTTACCTTCGCCCGGTTGCTCATCGCCTTGGGCTACAAAGTCGTCGTACCCAAGACCGCAGAGAGTGGGCGTGCCGCCATTTCCAAAGGATGCCTACGTCTCGCTGCCCGCTTTGCCCGAAAGAATGTGAGCCTGCTCCGCGACATAATCACTGACGATACCCCCCTCGTGGGCATCGAACCCAGCTGCATACTCTCTTTCCGCGACGAATACCCCTCTCTTGTACCCGACTCGTTGCGCGACGCTGCCGAGCAGTTGGGCAAGAATTGCCTACTCTACGACGAATTCATCATGCGTGAAGTGGCCCGTGGCAACATCACCCCCGACCAGTTCCGTAGCGATGCTGTCGAGATATGGCTCCACGGCCACTGCCATCAAAAAGCCCTTGTAGGCATTGAGAAAACCGCCGCAATGCTGCGACTGCTCAAAGGCTGCCAACTCCACGTCATACCCAGTAGCTGCTGTGGCATGGCGGGGTCGTTTGGCTACGAAAAGGAGCATTACAAAACCTCTCTCGCCATCGGCGAGATGGTTCTCTTCCCCACCGTCCGCAAGGCTTTGCAACAGCACGATGCCAACTCCGTCACCCCCACCCTGGTTGCCGCTCCCGGCACCTCCTGCCGACAACAAATATTGGATGGCACAGGCATTCATGCTATCCATCCCATCGAGATAATGTACCGATATGTGAATGTCTGAATCTGTCTATGAGTGCGTGTGCCAGCCACTGACACAATGACTCAATCAGACAACAACACACCCATCAATCCAGTATCTCCTCGACACAAATCTTAACAAGCACATCGCCCGAACTGTCGGCTGCCATCCATTGGGTAGTGTCGGAGCAATTGGCTCCAGTCTTGGGCTCATAACTATGGGCAGGGGTATAACCCGTGCGATAGGTGGTACAAGAACAACGCTTCTGCTTGCAGGCACTGACCGTGGCAATAAGGGCTATTATACCCAATACAATCAAAATCTTCTTCATCGTATTATCAATATTAATTTGTTTCCTAAATCCATTGCCCACAACAGGGCAACCGCCTACTCACGAGGGCTCTCCGCACGCTTCACAAACGAATACCCCTTCATCAAGCCTGTGGTGGCACTGCCTATAAAGCCTAGCACCTGCTTGCCCTCGGCGGTCTGTCCATACAGCTCCTTCACCATCTCCACAGCGTGGCTGATAGTCATTCCCTTTTGGAACACATAGCGGTAGATGTCGGTGATATTGTTGATGCTCTCGCGCGAAAAGCCCCTTCGCTGCAATCCCAGCGAGTTGACTCCCGCGTATGAGATGGGGTAGCGCGCCGCCTTTACAAAAGGCGGTATATCCTTGTCCACCAACGAGCCGCCAGCGGTAATCACATGCGAACCAATATGGATGAACTGCAGGCAGGCAGTCTTTCCACCCAATATCACATAGTCGCCTACAATCACATGACCGGCCAATGTGGCATTGTTGGCAAACACGCACTTGTCGCCCACCACACAGTCGTGAGCCACATGCGTATATGCCATAATCAGATTGTTGTTGCCGATTACCGTGCGACCCGATGCCGACGTGCCTCGGTTAATGGTGCAACATTCACGAATCACGTTCTCGTCGCCAATCTCACAAGTGGTGTACTCGCCCGCAAACTTCAAGTCCTGCGGTATGGCGGAAATCACCGAGCCAGGGAAAATGTGGCAGTTCTTACCGATACGCGCACCAGGATAAATCACCACATTAGGCTCTATCACAGTGCCGTCGCCTATCACCACATCCTCGTAGATGGTGCTAAAGTTGCCAATCTTCACATCCGCGCCTATCTTGGCCTCGGGGTGTATGTCGTTCAATATCATTTATTCCTTTTTTGTATATAATTGATTAAGTATTGACTGAATGCTGCATTAGCCTTATGTCCCGGCTTGAAAATGGAGAAATGCCCTTGCAACGGCATTCCCACCAGCCGCACATCGCCCACAAAGTCGAGCAGCTTGTGACGTGCAGGCTCGTTGCAGTAATATGGTTCCGTGGTGTTTAGCACCCCGTCGTGTACTCTGAATTGCGATGGGTCTTTATGGAACGTCCTCCCCAGCCTGCGTAGCTGGCGGTGCCCCAACTCTTTGTTCACATACACCAACGCATTGTCCAAGCTACCACCCTTTATCAGGTTCAGGTGCAGCAATGGTTCTATCTCATGCAGGAACACAAAAGTTCGGCACGGAGCAATGCCTGCGGCATATTGCGACAAGTCGTCGATATGTGCGCTCTGCCTTCCTATCACACTGCCCGCAAAGTCAATCACGCAATCCACCGCAAATGTGTCGGCCGGTTCCACTTCATACACCGACCCTGTCGGCTCATACTCGAAATGTAGAGGCTCGTCGAAGGCATACACACGTCGCTCGGCTTCTTGTTCGCGAATTCCCACACGGGTTATCTGCAACAGCCACGGACGTGCCGACCCGTCGAGGATGGGCACCTCTCCGCCATCCAGCTCCACCAGCACATTGTCAAGCTGACAGCCATGCAATGCCGACATCAGGTGTTCGATGGTCGCAATACTGTGCCGGCCCGACCCGATAGTGGTGCCGCGCACCGTCTCGCTCACCTCTGTTGCCAAAGCCTTTTGGGTGACGATATTAAACCTGTCTGTACGGCGGAAGGCTATTCCAAAGTCTGGCGGTGCCGGACACACCGTCACCGTCACCGTGCGTCCCGTGTGCAACCCCATCCCCGTGAGGCGGAACTCTTTATTTATCGTCGTCTGCTTCATGGTATGGGCGTAAAGCGGAAATCGGTCATTCGGTACAGCAGTGCCTGCTGGTTCTCAAAGCCCCAGTCGGCACGCTGGTGTGTGAACGACAGCGGATACAGCACCCCCTGTGGCAGCACGATGGCAGGCGACTTGAAAAAGTCGGTGCCTTTCTGCTGTATGCCGCACATGAAATATAGTATTATGTCGTTGGCCATGCCTGCGTAAGTGCTGGTAGGCTCCGTTCTATACCTCTCGCGAAACAAGTCCACAAAAGCCTTATGCTGCGGGTTGCTCATATCCCAGTCGGCATAGAAGGTATGATAGTTCAAATTCTGCAACTGCGAGAAATCCACATCGCTGTATGTTGCCGCCCAGTCTTCGAACGTCACCAGATATGGCGTGCGGCTCTTGAATGCCGACAGCTTGTTGAGCAGTTGCGACGAGTAGATGCGGTTTTTCGCCTTGTCCTGCTGGTAAAGGCTCACCACCACCGCCTGTCCACTGCCCTTCAGCAGGGTGGTCAGCTGGCTGCTCTTAGCCCAGTCCACCAGCGTGTATTTCATGTCGTCGTAGCGCGCCATCTCGGTGGTTAGCGCATTGAGGGCCGTCTGCTCTGCCTTCGCACCCGAATGCACCACAAACACCGGCATACCCGGCAATGTGCGGTGTATCACACGCACCGCTGTCCGCGCCATCGCCTCGATCGAAGGATGGCACTTGAACACATACGGGTTGCCCACCACTATCTCCGAACGGTCGGCCACTGGGTTGACAATAAACAGCTGCGCCTCACGAGCCAGCGATGCCGCCTTCTCAAAGGGCTGACGTGTCAGCATGGCTATCAGCAGGTCCGACTGTGCCACGTTATGGCTGCGAAACGCCTGCTCCACAGCCTCGTCGCTCGTCCCTTCCACATCCACCACGTTCAACGTCACGTTGTAGCCCATCCGCTCCAACCGTTCCAATCCCAACAGCAACCCCTCGTAAAACTGTATAAACTCCAAACTCTTATAGTTAGTCTTGCCTCGTTGCTCCACGTCGAACTTCGAGGTCGAAATCTTATCCATCTGACTCAGGTTCAACGGCATCATCAACGACACGACGATACTCTGCGGGTTCACCCTTGGGCGCACCAAGGCAACCTCTCCCACAGCCTGACCCTCTGTCGTGGTGGTGTTGGCAGCAGGCTTAGGGTCCTCCTTCACGTTGGCACGGTTCTCTGTCGCCGTAGGTGCCACAGTGCCGTCCGACAATTTCTGTCCCTTGCAGGGCAGCCACACCGTGTCGCCTATCTGCAAGAAATGGATGTCCTTTTTCGTCACAGCCTCCACCTCTTTCAACCCATAAGCACGCGAAATGGCATACACTGTCTGACCTTGTTCCACTATATGGACAAAATAACGCTTGCCGTTCAGCAGTTGTGTCTTGTGCGACACCTGTACAGGCGTTCCACCTGGCATCTGAGCCTTTGCCGCCGCGCCCGCTACCATTAGCAGTATCATATATAGGACAATCCTTTTCACCATATCTGTTCTAAACTTCTTAGTTCTTACTTTTTAGTTCTTACTTCAAACCCCTCCTACTCCCACTCAATCGTTGCGGGCGGCTTCGAGCTGATATCATACACCACGCGGTTCACTCCCTTCACACGGTTGATAATATCGTTCGACACCTTGGCAAGGAACTCGTAGGGCAGGTGGCTCCAGTCGGCTGTCATGCCGTCCACGCTCTCCACCGCCCGCAGTGCCACCACGCTCTCGTATGTGCGCTCGTCGCCCATCACTCCCACACTCTGCACCGGCAGCAGCATACAGCCTGCCTGCCACACCTTGTCGTACAGGTCGTTGTCCCTCAACCCTTGGATAAAGATGTCGTCCACCTCCTGCAGTATGTGCACCTTCTCTGGGGTCACGTCGCTCAGAATGCGTATTGCCAGTCCGGGGCCGGGGAACGGGTGCCGGCCTATCAGCTCCTGCTTGATGCCCAGCTGGCGGCCCACACGCCTCACCTCGTCCTTAAACAGGCTGCGCAACGGCTCCACCAGCTGCAGTTTCATATAGTCGGGCAGGCCGCCCACATTGTGGTGGCTCTTGATGGTCTGCGACGGCCCCTTCACCGAACTCGATTCTATCACGTCGGGATATATCGTGCCCTGACCCAGCCATTTCGCGTCGGTTATCAGTTTCGCCTCAGCGTCAAACACGTCGATAAACGTCTTGCCTATCGCCTTGCGCTTCTTCTCGGGGTCGGTAACGCCTGCCAGCACACTGTAGAACCGGTCCTTAGCATCCACTCCCTTCACGTTCAACCCCATGTCGCGATACGACTCCAGCACCCCCTCAAACTCGTTCTTCCTCAACAGTCCGTTGTCGACGAATATGCAGTGCAGCTGATGCCCGATGGCGCGGTTCAGCAGCACCGCCGCCACCGTCGAGTCCACGCCGCCCGACAGTCCCAGCACCACCTTGTCGCCGCCCACCTTCCGGCGCAGCTCCGCCACGGTGGTCTCGATAAACGACTCCGGGGTCCACGACTGGTCGCAGCCGCAGATGTCCACCACAAAGTTGCGCAGCAACGTCAGCCCATCCACCGAATGGTGCACCTCTGGATGAAACTGTATAGCATAGGTCTCTTCCCCTTCAATCTTATAGCCGGCATTCTTCACCGTGGCGGTGGAGCATATCACATGGTAGCCCTCTGGCAACCGCTCTATCGTGTCGCCGTGGCTCATCCACACCTGGCTGCCCACCGGCACCCCCTTCATCAGCCTGCTCTCCGCGTCCACATACTGCAGGTTGGCACGGCCATACTCACGCGTGGCCGACTGCTGCACGCTGCCGCCGCCATACTTGGCCAAATACTGCGCCCCGTAGCACACCGCCAGCAAGGGCAGCCTGCCCTTAATCTGGCTCATGTCGGGAACCGGCGCGTCGGCTGCGTTGCAGCTATACGGGCTGCCCGAAAAAACCACCCCTTTCACCTCGTCCGTAAGGGTCGGAACCTTGTTATAGGGATGGATTTCGCAATAAATATTCAACTCGCGAATCTTTCGCGCAATCAATTGAGTGTATTGAGAACCAAAATCTAAGATGATAATAGTATCCATACTTTACCGTATTTTATAAAAAGCAAAGATACAAATAAAAATTGGATTATTGCACATTTTTATCGCCGACCCAACAAAATCCTACTCCTGCACATAACGGGTGAGCCACACGTTTCTTGCGGCTTCCTACCACATACCGTCGATTTCTACCGCTTCGGGGGCCGTTCTCCGCTCCCTTGTGCGGAGATGATTTGGAGAAGGAGCAGACTAGGAGCGGGCAACGGAGGGAGCTGGCAGGGGTCGCGGGGCAATTTTATAGCACCACGGAATGGCGGGGTATGCAGGAAGAACAATGAAAAATAAAATTTAATTATTGAAAAAAAAGTTGTATTTTTGCAGGCTATGAAATCTGTATCTAAATTGGGAGTCACACTCCTAACTATTGTATTGCTAATGAGTTGCAACGGCTTTAACAAGCTGGTGAACGGCAACGATTTTGACGCAAAATACAAGGCTGCGGTCAAGTATTACGAAAATCGCAACTACACGAAGGCTATCCAGCTATTCGAAAACTTGATTTTGCACTACCACGGGAAGGAGAACGCAGAGAATATCTCGTGGTACTACGCCCAGTCGCTGATGGCCGAAAAGGATTATTACTCGGCAGGCTATCAGTTTAAGAACTTCTTCAAGCGTTTCCCCTACAGCGACCGGGCGGAGGAGGCGCTGTATCAGGCAGCGGAGTGCAAGTATCACGAGTCGCCCGCGTACTATCTGGACCAAAAACAGACGAAGGAGGCCATACAGGAGTATGAGAGCTTTGTGGACCGCTACCCCAGCAGTGTGCATATCCCTGAAATAAACAGCCACTTGGACGAGTTGCGCAACAAGCTGATGCGCAAAGACTACGAGATTGCCTATGGCTACTACAGGGTGGAGAGCTACAACTCGGCATATGTATCGTTGCAGACGTTTTTGAACAACTACCCCGACTCGCCCTACAAGGAGCAGGCCATGTTCTATATGCTGGCCAGCGGCTACGAGTACGGCATGGGCAGCCAGGAAAGCAAGATGAGGGAGCGGCTGCAACAGGTGGTGAACGACTTCGACCGGTTCGCCTCCTCGTTCCAAGACTCGAAGTACCTGTCTCAGGCACAAGAATACTACACCAAGGCTAAGGCCGCTTTGGCAGCATTGGAAAATAAAAATAAAAATTAAACTATATCATCATACAACATGGAAGATAACAAGAAGAAGGTAACGAACACGACAATTACCCGCAACACAGCTCAGTTCAGCCAGATGACCGGCAACATCTATGAGACGGTGGCCATGCTGACTAAGCGTGCCAACCAGATTTCGATAGAGGAGAAGCGCGAACTGCACAAGAAGATTGAGGAGTTTTCGAGCACCAACGACGCGATGGACGAGTACTACGAGAACCGCGAGCAGATAGAGGTGGTGCGCCGCTTCGAGAAGATGCCCAAGCCGGTGCTGACCGCTACCGAGGAGTATCTTGAGGGCAAGCTGTACTACCGCAACCCCGCCAAGGAGGACCAAGAGCAGCAACGCATGGAGGCGATGGAGAACGCGGTGATTTCGGAGAATGCCAATGGGATTAATGGATAGTAAAAAGTAAAAACTAAAAGGTAAAAACTAAAAGGTGCGACAACCTGCTTTTTAGTTTTTAGTTTTTACTTTGTAGTTAGAATAAACATCATTATGAAGGTCGTTGTCGGCATCACGGGCGGGATAGCCGCCTACAAGTCGCCCATGCTGGTGCGCCTGCTGCGCAAGGATGGGCATGAGGTGAAGTGCGTCGCCACCGAACACGCGCTGCAGTTTGTCACGCCTCTGACGTTGGAAACCGTGTCGGGCAACAAACTGTATGCCGACCTATTTGCCGAGAGCAACGACCATACCACCGAGCATATCTCGCTGAAGGACTGGGGAGATGTGTTGGTGGTTGCCCCTGCCACCGCCAACATCATAGGCAAGATGGCATCGGGCATCGGCGACGACGCGTTGAGCACACTGCTGCTGTCGTTCTCGCGCAAGCCCGTCGTACTGGCCCCCGCCATGAACACACAGATGTGGGAGAACCCTGCCGTGCAACGCAACATCGACTATCTGCGGTCGGTGGGCGTGGGCATTGTGGAGCCTGCCGTGGGCGAACTGGCCTGCGGCACCAGCGGCGCAGGACGCATGGCCGAGCCAGAGGAGATAGTCAAGGAAATTGAAAACTTGAAATTGAAAACTGACAATTATCCGAATGCGGCAGCCAATTCGCAATCCGCAATTCTCAATTCTCAATTCAAGAGGGTGTTGGTGACGGCAGGCCCCACATACGAGAAGATTGATGCGGTGCGCTTTATTGGCAACTACTCGTCGGGCAAGATGGGATTTGCCCTTGCCGAAGCGTTGGCAAGCCACGGGACCGAGGTGGAGCTAGTGACGGGACCCACTGCCCTCAAGTGCAGCCACCCTAACATCCACCGCACAGACGTGGAGAGTGCCCGCGAGATGTTTGCCGCCGCCACAGAGGTGTTCCCCCTCTGCCAGGCAGCCATACTGTCTGCTGCCGTGGCAGACTATCGCCCCGAACAGACAGCCGACCACAAGTTGAAAAAGCAGGGCGACGAGGGAATGACGCTAAAGCTAGTGCAGAACCCCGACATCCTTGCCACCCTGGGCAAAATGAAGCAGGAGGGGCAGCGGCTTATCGGCTTTGCCCTGGAGACCGACAACGAATTTGCCAACGCACAGCACAAACTGGAGAGAAAGAATCTGGACTATATAGTGCTGAACTCGCTACGCGATGCAGGAGCAGGTTTTGGCGTGGACACCAACCGCGTAACTATCATCGGACGCGACGGTTCCACAGCCACCACCCCACTGCTGACCAAGGCACAGGTGGCAGAAGAAATCATAGCGCACTGCCTAGGTAATTGAGAAGTAAGAACTAGGAGCTAAGAACTGGATACATCACCTATAATCGATTACTACGTTGAAAAAACTGTCTATCATAGCCATTGTGTTGTCGTCGTTTGCTATCGCAGGCGAAGTGTTTATCTTTGCCTCCCAGAAGGAGGACAGCGAGGAGGTGCAGAAACGTGCCATTATGACCAACTACCGTGTGTACGCCCCCGTGATACCCGACACCATGACGTTCGCCGGCGAGCAGGTGCCCTTGGACAAATACTATGTGCGTGAAGGGTTGGACAACGAGCTTATCATCAATATGTATAGGCAGTCGAGCACGCTGCTCTACTTCAAGCGTGCCAACCGCTACTTCCCTATCATCGAACCCATATTAAAAAAGAATGGTATACCCGAAGACTTCAAATACCTCTGCGTTATAGAGAGTGGCCTGACCAACGCCACCTCGCCAGCCAAGGCGCAAGGCTTTTGGCAGTTTATCCCCAGTACGGGCAACAAATATGGGCTGACGGTGAATGACGAGACCGACATGCGGAACGACCTCGTGGCCTCGACCGAGGCGGCATGCAAATACCTTCAGAGCCTTTACAACCGCTTCCACAGCTGGACGGCGGCAGCGGCGGCATACAACTGTGGCGAGAACGGCCTGAGCCGCCGAATGGAGGCTCAAGGTACCAATAGCTACTACGACGTGCGCCTGAACACAGAGACCGGCCGATATGTGTACCGAATACTGGCGATGAAACTAATCATGCAACACCCCCAGCAGTTTGGATATTACCTACGCCACTGCGACCTCTACCCCACCATCCCCACCCGCAGCGTCACCCTGACGGGACAGAACGTAGACCTATACAAATTCGCCAAAAACAACGGCACAACCTATAAGATGCTGCGCGAACTGAACCCCTGGATTCAGACCGACAACCTCAAGAACAAAGCGAACAAAAGCTATACCATCCTTTTGCCCACAGAAAACGGCACCTTGCAGAAAACACTTACCAAGGGACACAAAAACACCCGATTGATTACTGAAATCTGATGGCGGAAATTGAAATACTTGGAGCCCGCGAACATAATCTGCAGAATGTGGACATCAACATTCCGCGCAACCAACTTGTCGTATTTACAGGACTGAGCGGCAGCGGCAAGTCGAGTCTGGCCTTCGACACCATCTATGCCGAAGGGCAACGCCGCTACATGGAGACCTTCTCCGCCTACGCACGCCACTTCATAGGCAATATAGAGCGCCCAGACGTGGACTGCATCAACGGTCTCAGCCCCGTCATCTCTATCGAACAGAAGACCACCAACAAGAACCCACGCTCCACGGTAGGGACTGTGACCGAGATATACGACTTCATCCGTCTGCTCTATGCCCGCATCGGCACAGCCTATTCACACATCAGCGGCGAACGGATGGTCAAATACACTGAGGAGCAGATATTGGACCTTATCAACCAGCAGTACGACGGCAAGGACATTATGATTTTGGCCCCCCTGGTGAAGGCACGCAAGGGACACTACCGTGAGCTGTTCACCCAGGTGGCTAAGAAGGGGTTCCTGCGTGTGCGGGTGGACGGCGAGATTAAGGAATTGACCTACAACATGCAGGTGGACCGCTACAAAACCCACGATATCGAGCTGGTCATCGACCGTGTGCGTGTGGGCAAAAACACCGCCCGACTCAAAGAAGCAGTACGCACTGCCTTCAAACAAGGCAAGGGCATTCTGATGATATTGGAGAACGTGCCACCCTCGCCTATCCCCCAGCCTGCACCCAAGCCCGCCTACTATAGCCGCTTGTTGATGGACCCCGCCACAGGGCTCTCCTATCCCGAACCCGAACCCAACACATTCTCCTTCAACTCGCCCTACGGAGCCTGCCCCCACTGCAACGGTCTGGGGCAGGTGGCACAAATCGACATCACAAAACTGATTCCCGACCCTTCGAAAAGCATCCGCCAAGGAGCCTTCGAAGTGCTAGGCAAATACAGCCCTACCAACTACCTCTACCGCAAGTTGGAAAACCTTGGAACCTACTACCACTTCACCATTGACGACCCAGTCGAGTCCTTCTCCGACGATGCCATGAACACCATCCTCTACGGCACCAGCGACTTCTCCGGCATGGAGGATGCCTACGAGATGAACCACGGTGCCAGCTTTCAAGGCATTGTCAACTACATCATGCAGATGGCCTCCGACGAGAGCTCCGCAGCATTACAAAAGTGGGCCCAAAGTTTTATGAACACCATCCCCTGCCCTGAATGCCACGGCTACCGTCTCAAACCCGAAAGCCTGGCTTTCAAAATCGACGGCATGAATATTGGCGAAATGGCACAACTTGACCTCACCGAGTTGCACCAACGCCTGTCGCACCTAGAGGAACGGCTCGACGGGCAGCAAAAAATAGTGGCACACGAAATACTCCGCGAAATAGTCAGTCGCACACAATTCATGCTCAACGTCGGTCTCGGCTACCTCTCGCTCAACCGCAACAGCAGCAGTCTTTCGGGTGGTGAATCGCAACGCATCCGCCTCGCCACACAGATTGGCGCCAGACTGGTGAACGTGCTCTATATCCTCGACGAACCCAGCATAGGGCTCCACCAGCGCGACAACCGTCGCCTTATCAACGCCCTGCAGGAACTGCGCGACCTTGGCAACAGCGTCATCGTGGTGGAACACGACCGCGACATGATTATGAATGCCGACCATGTGGTCGACATCGGCCCTGGAGCAGGTGTACATGGTGGCAAAATCATCTTCCAAGGCTCGCACGACCAGCTGGTGAATGCCAAGCGTCACACGCTTACCCTCGACTATCTCCGCCGTATCAAAGACATTCCCCTCCCCCAACGCCGCCCCATTGAGGGGTGCGACCATATAGTGCTCACTGGAGCATCGGGCAACAACCTCAAAAATGTCACCCTCGACCTCCCACTACGCCGCTTTGTCTGCATCACAGGTGTGAGCGGCAGCGGCAAGTCGAGCCTCATCAACGAGACACTCCACCCCATTCTGAACCAGCACTTCTACCACTCGCAAAAAGAACCACTCCCCTACCAGTCCATCACCGGCATCGAGCACATCGATAAAGTAATTGAAATCAACCAGTCGCCCATTGGGCGCACGCCGCGCAGCAACCCCGCCACCTATGTGGGCGTGTTCGACGAAATACGAGCCCTCTTCACCCAGCTGCCCAGCGCCCGAATCCGGGGCTACAAACCCGGCCGCTTCTCGTTCAACGTCAGCGGTGGACGATGCGAACACTGCAAGGGAGCCGGCGTTCGCACCATTGAGATGAACTTCCTACCCGACGTGTACGTCAACTGCGAGGTGTGCAATGGCAAACGCTACAACCGCGAAACCCTAGAAATACGATATAAGGGCAAAAGTATCGCCGACGTGCTCGACATGACCATCAACGAGGCAGTCACCTTCTTCGAGTCCTACCCCAAGCTATACCGCAAACTCAAAACCCTACAGGAGGTCGGTCTAGGCTATATCACCCTTGGGCAACAGTCCACCACCCTCAGCGGTGGCGAAGCCCAACGCATCAAACTCGCCACCGAGTTGGCCCGTCCCGAAACTGGCAACACCCTCTATATCCTTGACGAGCCCACCACTGGCCTCCACTTCGAGGACATCCGCGTCCTGCTCGAAGTGCTGCAACG
>CAZTVH010000006.1:0-20131 GCA_964616965.1 uncultured Bacteroidaceae bacterium
TCCATTAGAGAACAAGTCCTATAAGAAAACCATTAATTTTGTCCATTACACCAATAAAAACCAATATTTTTATAAAAAAACGCACCTCCGGGACGGCCTTTTCAGGCCTTTCCGCAGCCTTGTTCCGATTCGGCATGGAGTATATTGCAGGCCTCGTCGGCGGACGCGTAAAGGGGCATTGGGGCAGGCCTGCGGCAGTTCCACCCATGCGCTCGGACACCATTTTTGAAAACGCTCAAAATCCGCTTTAAAACATTGCTGAAAGTCTCACGAAAAAAGAGAAAATATTATGCCTTTTTCAAAGAAATAGGGGTGGCTGAGTAGTTACAATAAGTGTTTTCCAATCAAAAAAAATCTAAAAATAGGAAAAAAAGTGCAGCATTAACAAAAAAAGTTGTACTTTTGCAAATCGTTAAGAGACGAAAAAAAACAATTATTAATCCTATAAACAATTAAAAAACAATACAAAACATGAAAAACATTGTTAAATTATTCAGCGTTATGTTTGTCGCTGGCGCCATGATGCTTGTCAGCTGCGAACCCGAACCCGAACCCGGTCCCGAAGGTCCCGTCACTCCTAAGTACACCATCACCGTGACTGCTAACGATGCAGCTTATGGCACCGTGACTGGCGGCGGCGAGTACGACTCTGCAGCTACCGCAACCCTGACCGCCACCCCCAACGAGGGCTACAAGTTCGTCAACTGGAACGACGGCAATGAGAGCAACCCCCGTATCATCACCGTTACCGCCAACGCCACCTACACCGCCAACTTCGCTGAAATCGCCGGTGTGAACGTCACCTTCGGCGACAACAGCTGGACTGCCCAGTACACCAATGCCCTGTACTACCCCAATGCCGTCATGGTTGCTGCCAGCCAGACCACCAATCCCCAACAGAACCCCATCATCAACCTCACCCAGATTTGGTCTTCGGGAAACAACGCTAGCACTGGTACCCTCAACGGCAACAGCAGCATCGATGTCAATACAGGTAACGTAAGCATCAACTACCCCCTTATATGGTACTATGAGACCCCTGGTAACACAATTAACTTGACCTACAGCGATAGTAGCTCAGTAAAAGCTGGTGACTGGTGGTCGAAGGACATCACTCTCAACATCACCACTCTGGATGCCGACAACATGACTCTCAGCCTTGTCGCCAATGCCACTATGGGCAGAGCTTATGACTTGGTGGACGGTAGTGCTGCTAATTGGAACACCATCTCCACTCGCAGCCTCACGCTCAACGTCATCAACCAGAGCATGACCCAGGGTACCAAGGGTTTCCTCCAAGCTCATCGCACTGCCAAGATTGCCCGCTAGGCAAAAGTCTCATTAACATTTTAATCATACAGAGAAATGAAAAAGACTGTTAAGGTTTTAGCCCTTGCCCTCGTGAGCATGTCGCTTGCCGTGGCTTGCAACAACAACGCTCCCGCCGAGGAGTTGGTTGACACCGTCGTCCCCGTCGACACCGTGGTCGAAGAGGTTATCGACTCCACTCCCATCGAGGAGGTAGTAGTGGAAGAGCCCGTCAAGACGGCTACCACCAACAAGAAAAAGACCACCACGAAAGAAGAGCCCAAGACCGAGGTGAAAGTTGATGCCAGCAAAATGACCATCAACACCAACCAGGGTTCATCGACAACCGCCACCTTCAATAAGAATGGTGCCTCTGTCAAGACCAAGAATGGTGAAGGCACGGTCGATGCCAGCAAGATGACCGTAAACACTACGGGCGGTTCTGTCTCCGTTGGAAATGGTGGTGTTTCTATTAAGAAAAACTAATACCGTTTCATATTCATCATTGAAAGAGTCTGGGACAATGCTCCCAGGCTCTTTTTGATTAAAAAAGACTAAACCTATGAAGCATTTTTTCACATGGGCTGCCCCATGCCTGCTATTACTGCTGACAGCCTGCAACAGCGATGAGAAGGAGATAGCCCGCGTGGCACAGGGCTATCTGGACGCGACGGGCAACTATTTAATCGAGGAGGCGATGCCCTACGCCAACCAAGAAACGCGCGAAAGGACACTCACCTACCTGCGCGACGTGCTGATACCTATGACACCGAAGGAGTATATGGAGTCGAATACGCCTGCCACCATCGAGCTAGGCGAGATAGTGCGGGCGGGCGACACTGCAGTGGTTTGCTATACCAAGACAACGCCTATCAAGGTGGTGGACAGCGAAATCATGTTGGTGAAGGAGGATGGGGAATGGCTGGTGTATGTGCCGCTAGCACTGCCCGACGACATAACGGTAGACGGCAAGAATGCCACTGTCAGCATCGCCAATAGCGAAGAGGAGTAACCCTACTCCTCCGTGAGGGCGGCATCGATGCGGGCGAGGACAGAGTCGTGGACACGCTCGTAGATGTCGGGGTGGCTGCCATACCAACGGACGCTGCGTTCGAAATCGTCGCGCGAGATGTCATAGGTGGCCAGCAGGGTGTCGTAGGAGGCCAGCATCTCGGGATGCAGGGTGTCGTAATGGTAGCCTGTCTCCACAGCGTAGAAGCCTTCGAGAAGGTAGGCGTGCTGCAGGAAGTCGACCATAGTGGCCTCGGACATGACATCTGAGGGCGGGACGGCTTCGTGCGAGCAGCCGACCACACCGACGAAAAAGAGCAAAACGGCTGAAAAAGTGAGGCTTCTAGACGTGTTCATAGGCACTGGATTGGATGTTATCAGAATGCAAAGGTACTATTTTTTCTCCATAACTAGAAAAAAAAGTTTGCCATGTCGCAAAATATTAGTATCTTTGCAAATCGTTACGAGCGACAACGAGATGCTTTCGCCACACATAAGGGAGTATAGCTCAGTCGGTTCAGAGCGTCTGCCTTACAAGCAGAAGGTCATTGGTTCGAACCCAATTACTCCCACACAAGCCAGCAGAAGAAGGAAACTGCTGGCTTTTTTGCAATAGAGAGGAAAAGTTTTTTGCCCGAAATGCCCACTCACAACAAGCAAGCCGAGATAGCAGGGTTTGAGGCAAAAGATTTGACCAAAAGACAATCGAAAACACAACAAGGTATAAAACAAATAATTAGCAAACAATTAATAAAGTTTAACATTTTTTTAGGGCAAAAAGTGCAACAAAAACGGCCTTTTTCAGTCTATATAGTGTCGAAGGACAAATAACAACTAACACAATTATCAAATGGCACATCAAACGAACAACTCAGTAAGAACAATGCTATTGGCGGTGCTGCTCATAGCAGGAGGAAACGCAATGGCGCAGCAGATGAACTACTGCAGAGGATTGAAGAACCCGACGAGTTTTGTGATTACGGGTACCAATTCAGCCAATGCCCAGTGGTACGGCTTCGAGGGGAGCCGCGACTATCAGGCAAGTGTATGTGGCAATTGGGGCATGAGGCAATGGGGCAGTCAGATACCTGCATCGCAGCTGGCTAGCCGCACATCGGGTTCGAGCTGCTCGAACAGCACCTCATCCAACATCAACGGCCAGTCGGACACCTACAACCGGTTTGTAATCAAAGGACCGGGCACTGACCCTCTCACATACAACCACCTCTCCTACCTGCCACCCGACGCCACATTCACCAGTTCAATCCGTGTGGGGAACAACTGCGGTGGCTCGCATGAGGCAGAGATGCTGTGCTACCAGTTTGATGTGCGTCCACAGAATTCGCTCATTTTCATCTGGTACGCACTATCGTTACAGAATGGGCAGCACGGAGCTGCCGACAACCCCGAGTTTGCCATCGAAATCGAGCGCCGCACCGGCACCAACACTTGGGAACGCCTCGGTGGAGATACCCTGTGCTATATACGGCCAACACCGGCAGGTACGAGTTCCGACGTGTCGCCCTTCTTTGTGGGTTCCACAGGCACACATACGGGAGCCACTTATGAGTGCAACATCTATCTGCCGTGGAACAAGGTGGCCATCAACCTCAACAAGTATATCTACGAGACCGTCCGCATCAAGATTGGCGCTGGCGACTGCAACTATTCGGCACACTATGGCTGCGCCTACATCGCAGGCGAATGCCAAGCTATGGAGATTAAGACTTCGGGATGTCCTGCCGGTGCTACCACCACGGTGCAGACCCTCTCCGCACCTCCAGGACTGATTAGTTACGCATGGTATAAGAGCAATTCGGGAATGCACGGTATCGCCAGCTTGATGGCAGTGCCCGACAGCATCAACTTCACACAGGTGAGAGCGGCATCAACCGACAACACCTACGAGTGTACCGTGGAAGACTTCTACCTCACCGAAGGCCCCAATGCCGACAGCTACACCAACGTGCAGGTGTTTCGCTGCGACATGACATCCGCCATGAACCCCAGCCTGCCTTTTCTCTCAAAGGTGTATGTGAGCGTGCAGAACACAAAACCCACTATGACTATCGACTCGTTGAAGACCTGCGACAGCGAGCTTAAGCTCACCAACAAGAGCTATGTGCCTAACGACTTCTACGGCTGCGACACGTCGATTACGAAGTGGTACTTCTACAGAGGTTCCGACACCACCACAGGCATCGTCGACTCCGCAATTGGGGGCAAGGCCTACCACCAGTACGACTCCTCGGCACACTATGCCGTCAAGTTGCGCTCCTATAACCGCACCGACCACACATGCTATAGCGACAGCACATACACCATCTTCGCTCTCGGTCGCCCAAAACCTGTCCTCGAACCCTCAGCCCGCGAGGTGTGCGTCTCAGAAACCGTCAATCTCGTTGACAACACCTACAACAGCCGTCGACGCGACTGGATATTCGATTCCGACGGCGATGGCGACCTAGACATTATCGAAAACGGGCCACAGCAAATCCGGCATATTTTCACGGACTATAAGAACCCTGTGGAGATGGTGGCCTACAACGGGCTCTTCACCCGCGACAGCATCTTCTTTTACGACACCATATGGTGTACCCAGAGTGCCTACGACACCATCGAGGTGTTCCAGCACCCCGAACTGCTCGTGTCAGGCGACACCGTCGTCTGCAACGGGCAGCAGACCGACATCACCGTCTCCACCGAGACGGAGGGCTGCACCTACCGCTGGTATCGCGACACCATCCCGGGCTCCACTCAGATTGCCGAGGGACAGACCCTACGCGTGCTGCCCTACGACGACACCTGCAAGTACTACGTCAAGGTGGTCAGCCGCAAGCAGTGCATCGCCTGGGACAGCGTCAACGCCTACCGCGTCAACCCGCGTCTCTCTATCTCTAGGCACGACATGTGCGACGGCGATGCCGTTTCGCTCACCGCTGAGGCGGCCTACAGCTACTCGTGGACTGCCTCGCCCGCAGACTCCTCGCTCGACGTGCTCCTTGACGAAAACGGACACGGCCCCGCCTTCATTACCGTCACCCCCCACCAGACCACCACTTACACCCTCATAGGACACGGCACCAACGAGTGCGACGCCAGCCCCCTCACAGAGACCATCACCGTCCACCCCCTGCCTGTGGCCACGGTGGACTACTACCCCAGCTTCGTCGACTCGGACAATCCCGTCGTCACCCTCACCGATGCCTCGCCCTACAGCGTAAGACGCGTTTGGCACTTCAACGAGGGCACCGCTATGGAAACCACCTCGCCGTGCAGCCACAACTTCGGCGAAGTCTCCTCCGACTCGGTTGATGTCACCCTCGTTGCCTACAACGACTTGGAGTGCTCCGACACACTGGAGTTCCGCCTCCCGGTCACTCAGTTCACCTTCTTTGCGCCCAACGTCTTCACTCCCGAACGTCCCGACAACAACACCTTCCAGATTTATACCGCCAACGAGCAGGAGAACTTCTCCGTCTTCATCTACGACCGCATGGGCAGACAGGTGTACACCTCCAACGACCTGCACTTCAAGTGGGACGGCACCTCCGACGAGGGTATCAAATGCCCACAAGGGACGTACGTCTATGTCATTACCTACCGCCGCCCCGGCACGGAAGACATCGTCACGCAGAAGGGCAACATCACACTGCTGAGATAGCAATTAACCCCAATTTAAGGTATATAAATAAATGATAGATATGAAAAAGTTTGTTGTTTTTACAATTCTGTTTGTCCTGTGCGCATCGCTGCATGCCCAAAACTCGCCCTGCCCCGGACTAAAGAACCCCGCTTCGTTCACTTCGGGTTCTACTTCTGGAGCTTTTGTCGGATTCTATTCTGGCCAGACCGGAACGAAAAGCAATAGTGACCCCAATGCCATGACAGGTGTGACTGGACTTAATCTTACACCCGGAGTCATCCCTGCCAACCAGCTTGCTACCACTACCGACAACGGTAGCAACAGCTATTGCGGTTCGAACTTGAGTCCCAGCAACCAGTTCCGTATTATGTCGAACACCGATGGCCCCGGAACAGGCTCGCAGATGGGTAAAGACCCGTCGGTGAACTATGCTGTGACCTATTGCCCCACCACTTTCGACCCTAGCATCAACAAGTCAATCCGCTTGGGAAACTGCCAAGTCTCTAACCATTCTGAGGCACTGTATTACACAATGGATGTGCGTGTTCAAAACGCTTTGTTGTTCATCTATTACGCCATCATTGTACAAAACCCCAATCACACTAGTGGGAATCCTTCATTCTTCATCCGTGTCACCCGTCGAAATAGCAGCAATGAGTGGGTACAGATTACCGATACCCTCTGCTACGCCATCGTGAGCAACGGCCTCTCTAACGGGGTGAACGGTTGGACAAGCTTTAGTGGTGGTTTCTACCGAGACTGGAACAAGGTGGCCATCAACCTGATGGATTTCTTATACGACCGAGTGCGCATTGAAATATACAGCGGCGACTGCTCAGGTGGTGCCCACTATGCCTACTGCTACATCGCAGGCGACTGCCAGCCCATGGATATTCAGACCTCGGGCTGCCCCGCTGGTGCTACCCCCACGGTCGACACCCTCAAAGCACCTACTGGCCTTAACAACTATGTGTGGTACAAGAGTAATGTAGATGGCCAATATATCAGTAACACAGCTAACGTCCCCGACACAGTGACCTGGACCCAGCTCACTCCCTCCAGCGGTCCCAACAACAATGTTTACCCCTGCCGGATTAACGACTTCTTGGTCACACAGGGCACTACCACCGAATACCTCACCAACAACATGGTCTTCCGCTGCGACATGACATCTGCCATGGACCCTGCAAAACCGTTCATCTCTAACGTCTATGTCCGCGTCAACAACACTAAGCCGATTGTTACCATCGACTCGTTGAAGACCTGCGACAGCGAGCTTAAGCTCACCAACAAGAGCTATGTGCCTAACGACTTCTACGGCTGCGACACGTCGATTACGAAGTGGTACTTCTACAGAGGTTCCGACACCACCACAGGCATCGTCGACTCCGCAATTGGGGGCAAGGCCTACCACCAGTACGACTCCTCGGCACACTATGCCGTCAAGTTGCGCTCCTATAACCGCACCGACCACACATGCTATAGCGACAGCACATACACCATCTTCGCTCTCGGTCGCCCAAAACCTGTCCTCGAACCCTCAGCCCGCGAGGTGTGCGTCTCAGAAACCGTCAATCTCGTTGACAACACCTACAACAGCCGTCGACGCGACTGGATATTCGATTCCGACGGCGATGGCGACCTAGACATTATCGAAAACGGGCCACAGCAAATCCGGCATATTTTCACGGACTATAAGAACCCTGTGGAGATGGTGGCCTACAACGGGCTCTTCACCCGCGACAGCATCTTCTTTTACGACACCATATGGTGTACCCAGAGTGCCTACGACACCATCGAGGTGTTCCAGCACCCCGAACTGCTCGTGTCAGGCGACACCGTCGTCTGCAACGGGCAGCAGACCGACATCACCGTCTCCACCGAGACGGAGGGCTGCACCTACCGCTGGTATCGCGACACCATCCCGGGCTCCACTCAGATTGCCGAGGGACAGACCCTACGCGTGCTGCCCTACGACGACACCTGCAAGTACTACGTCAAGGTGGTCAGCCGCAAGCAGTGCATCGCCTGGGACAGCGTCAACGCCTACCGCGTCAACCCGCGTCTCTCTATCTCTAGGCACGACATGTGCGACGGCGATGCCGTTTCGCTCACCGCTGAGGCGGCCTACAGCTACTCGTGGACTGCCTCGCCCGCAGACTCCTCGCTCGACGTGCTCCTTGACGAAAACGGACACGGCCCCGCCTTCATTACCGTCACCCCCCACCAGACCACCACTTACACCCTCATAGGACACGGCACCAACGAGTGCGACGCCAGCCCCCTCACAGAGACCATCACCGTCCACCCCCTGCCTGTGGCCACGGTGGACTACTACCCCAGCTTCGTCGACTCGGACAATCCCGTCGTCACCCTCACCGATGCCTCGCCCTACAGCGTAAGACGCGTTTGGCACTTCAACGAGGGCACCGCTATGGAAACCACCTCGCCGTGCAGCCACAACTTCGGCGAAGTCTCCTCCGACTCGGTTGATGTCACCCTCGTTGCCTACAACGACTTGGAGTGCTCCGACACACTGGAGTTCCGCCTCCCGGTCACTCAGTTCACCTTCTTTGCGCCCAACGTCTTCACTCCCGAACGTCCCGACAACAACACCTTCCAGATTTATACCGCCAACGAGCAGGAGAACTTCTCCGTCTTCATCTACGACCGCATGGGCAGACAGGTGTACACCTCCAACGACCTGCACTTCAAGTGGGACGGCACCTCCGACGAGGGTATCAAATGCCCACAAGGGACGTACGTCTATGTCATTACCTACCGCCGCCCCGGCACGGAAGACATCGTCACGCAGAAGGGCAACATCACACTGCTGAGATAGAGCCAAGGGCTGTAGCCCACTTAACGGCCATGAAATCCAGTGCGGACAAGCTACAAGTACTGAAAAAATACTGGGGTTACGACTCCTTCCGCCCCCTGCAGGCAGAGATTATCGACTCTCTACTGCAGGGGTGCGATACTTTGGCACTCATGCCTACAGGAGGAGGAAAGTCCATCTGCTACCAAGTGCCCGCTCTCATGCTCGACGGGCTCTGCCTCGTGGTCTCTCCTCTCATCTCTCTAATGAAAGACCAGGTGCAACAGCTCCACAACCGTGGTATCAAGGCTGCCTGTCTTGTGTCGGGAACCACCGGCATCGAACAGGAGATTATCTACAACAATTGCATCCACGGTAAGATAAAGCTGCTATACGTCTCACCCGAAAGGCTTGGACAACAGGTCTTCATCGAACACTTCCGACAGATGCGGGTCTCGTTCATTGCAGTAGACGAGGCACATTGCATCTCGCAATGGGGCTACGACTTCCGTCCCTCCTACCTTGAGATTGCCAAGATACGCGCCTACTTCCCCGACATACCCATTCTGGCACTCACCGCCACTGCCACCCCCCTAGTCTCAGACGACATACAGCGACAGCTCATGTTTAAAACTTCCAGCCGTCGTTTCCAATCCAGCTTCCACCGCCATAACCTTGCATACATGGTCTTCCAAGAGGAAGACAAACAGGGCCGCCTGCTACGCATAGCACACAACGTTGGCGGCAGCGGCATCATCTATGTACGCAACCGCCGTCGTACACACGAAATAGCCGACCGCCTTATAGCCAATGGCATCAGTGCCACCTATTACCACGCCGGATTGGGAGCAAAAGAACGGGATATTGCCCAACGTCGTTGGATGCAAGGCGAAGTGAACGTCATGGTAGCAACCAACGCTTTCGGCATGGGAATCGACAAACCCGATGTGCGCTATGTGGTGCATCTGGACATTCCCACCTCATTAGAGGCCTATTTCCAAGAAGCAGGACGTGCAGGACGCGATGGCAAAAAGGCTTTTGCCGTTATGCTCTACAACGGCAACGACCTCGACACCCTGCAACGCAATTTCGACAACAACTACCCTCCACACAAACACATTGCCAATATCTATCGCGCCATCTGCAACTACTACCAACTGCCCATCGGCTCTGGCAACGACTGCCAGTTTGACTTCGATTTCGAAGCCCTGTGCAGCACCTACCGTTTCAACGTGGTAGAGTTCTTCAGTGCCACACGTCTGCTGGAGAGAGAAGGGCTGATAGCATTACCCGAACCCGACGAATCGCAGTCGCGCCTCTATATCCCACTCAACCGCGAGGATGTCTACCGTTTTCAAGTGGAACAGCCCCGCTACAGCGACCTCATGTCGCTGCTGCTGCGCATGTATGGAGGCCTCTTCACCGACTTCACCCCCATCTCCGAGCAGGTACTGGCCCGCAGACTATACCTCGACCCTCAACAGATACGCAACATGCTGCTCCACATGGACGCACTCAAGGCTGTCGTCTACCGTCCCCGACATCTCAAGCCACAAATCGTTTTCACCTCTCCCCGCATCGATGCCAACGACCTATACCTTAACGAAAGCCATTATGCCGAACTAAAACAGCGCGCCACCGAACGCCTTGAAGCCATCCGCCACTATGTATTGTCTGACCAAACGTGCCGTAGCGAGATGCTGCTTTCCTACTTTGGCGAGACAGCGACGGCCCCTTGCGGCATCTGCGACCATTGCATCAAACAGAAGAGAAGCACAGCGCCAAGTCCTTCCGACAGCAAAGCCGCCTTACGGACTCGACTGCTCCAACTGCTCAAGGAGAGACCGTACCGTGCCGACGAACTAGTCAAACAAGTCGGAGACATCGACGAAGACCATGTGCGCCAACAACTCCACGAACTGGTCGACCAGCATCTCGTCACCATCGACGGGTTGCTGCAATTCAAAGCACTTTAATGATTCTATGCCGGTCAGAATAAGGACCGCCCATAGTACGACAACGCCATTCGGCGTGTTTCCGGGTCGAGATTGTCGAGCCCCCTGTCTATATTGCTTATGGCAGAGCCCAATGCAGGATCCATCGCCGTCACCACGGCTATGGCCGAATCCACGTCCGCGATGGTGGCTTTCAGCTCGGCTATGTCGGGGTCGTCAGGCAGGCCTGAAGTATCTTCATCATAAAGCCCCGTCAATATCTCATACACATGATAACAGGCCGGCGTGTATTGATACTTATTAGCCATCACAATAGCATAGGCCAGACACATTTCTGCCGAGCCAGCGTCGACATACTTCTTGTAAAACGTGTTGTAGGCCACCGTGTCGCCTTCATACAGTATTTTGGCTATCAACTCTTCCTCAGTGGTGCTGTGTCTTGGAGGCAAAACAGACACAGGAGTATCGCAAGCCCCTAGCGACAGCACCACTAGTAGCAGAACGAGTATCTCGAACGTATGCCTCATGCTTCCATTTCCTTAAACGACATCAACTCCCTATAGAGGCGTGCCACCGGCAACCCCATCACGTTGTAGTAGCACCCCTCAATCCGCTCAATGCCCACCATGCCTATCCACTCCTGTATACCATACGCTCCTGCCTTGTCGTAAGGCTTGTAGTCATTGATATAGTAATTGATTTCTTCGTCCGTCAGCCGACGGAAATGTACGTCTGTGCACTCGGTAAAAGCCACGCAGCGGTCGGCATTGCGGAGACACACACCCGTGTACACTTGGTGCGCTCTGCCCGACAGGCGGTGCAGCATCTCGTAAGCCTCATCGTAGTTGTGCGGCTTACCCAGCACCTTGTCGTCAAGCACCACCACCGTATCAGCCGTCACCAACACCTCGCCACTGTCAAGAGGCCTCGAATAGCCCTCCGCCTTGAGCCGCGCCAACGCCTCTGCCACCTTGTCGACTGGCAGCGCGGTGGAGACCTTCTCGTCCACATCCACGTCCACTATAGTGAGCGGAATGCCCAAACGCCCCAGCAACTCGCGCCGTCGAGGGGACTTAGATGCCAACAACAGACGCATCAACGTTTCTTATTATCTTGTTTCTTGGCGGTGTTGTCCTGCATAGAGGTCATCTTGCCGTCTTTAAACTGGGCCACCACGCCTTCCTGCCCGTACTTGTCATACCACACCCATTTGCCTTCCTTCTTTCCGTTCACAAAGGTGCCTGTCTCTTCAGGGGCTCCGGCAGTGTTGTATCGCTCATACTTGCCGTCGCGCACACCGTTGACGTAGCTCTCTGCTATCTCCACCTTGCCGTTGGCATGGTAGCGCACCGTTTTGCCGTGTTGCAGGTCGTCGTGGTAGTTCATCTCATAACGCACGCTTCCGTCGTCATACACACCGCGCCAAAGGCCCTCCTTCTTCCCATTGTGGAAACTGCCCGTATAGTCCACCTTGCCGTCTTCATACCATGCCGTCCAGGTCCCCTCCTCCTTGTCGTTCACATACTGGCCCTCGTGCAGTTTTTGCCCACTTTCGTACCATGTGGTCCACAACCCCTGCTTATAGCCGTTGCTGTACTGGCCTTCGCGCCATTTCTCGCCCGTTTCGTAATAGTAGGTCCAGGTCCCTGTCTCGTTGCCATTGGTATAGTGTCCGCGGATGCCTAGGTTGCCGTTAGTGCGCCAATAGAAGAGCCATTCGCCCTCCTGCTCGCCCTGTGCCAAACGACCCTCTTGGTCTTTCTTACCCGCAGGGGTGTACCACACCGCCGGGCCTTCCAACTCATCGTCCACATAGGTTCCTTCGAACTTCAACTGGCCGTTCTCATGCCATTCGCGGGTCTTGCCTTCGCGAACACCGTCAACATATGGCACTTCGTCTTTCTGCTGCCCGTTCTGGTACCACGACACAAACATTCCCTCCTTCTTCCCGTCCACCACCTTCACCTCGCTCTGCTTGGCACCGTTGGCATACCATGTGCGGCTAGTGCCGCTACCGCTCATCACCATCTCCTCGTGTTTGGTGCCGTCGTTATAGAACGTGCGCCACACTCCCACTTTATGGCCTTGGTTGTCGTATTTCCCTTGGCGGAACACCTTCCCGTTGGGATGCCACCACGTCCAGTTGCCGATATGCACGCTGTCTTCATTCAACGTGCCCGACACATACATCTGGTCGGGATGGGTAACATAGGCTTCTTCGTAATGAATTTGGGCACCTGCCATACATGCCAGCAGACAGCCGAAAGCAAAAAAGAGAATCTTCTTCATAACTAGGTTTAGTGTTTAATTGTCCAAAAGGTTTGAAAGGGCTTTACCGAAGTAGCCGCTCTACTTTTTCATATCCGTATACACAAAGTCCACCCTCACCGGGTTGTCCGTCTCCGTGCCGTTTAGCACCGTGCGGAACCCCGACGAACGGCGCGCATCAATAATCAGTTCCATTCCATAGTCCCGACCCGTGCGCATTAGTTCCTGCAGGTGCCGCGTGACACGCAGCCGATAGTAATGCTTGTCGCGATGGTAGTAGCCGTCAAATCCGGCATATGTATAACTATTTGTCAGCACATTGGCATCGGTCACATACACCAGGCTGCCATCCGCGTTCCGTTTCATGGCCAGTATGCGCACCGGTGTCTGCGTGTCGGACGTGTCGTATACGGGCAACAGCAACTCGGCATAGTGTATCACCGCAGTGGGATGCTGGGCGTAAAACCTGTTGAGGAATGGCTGCAAACTCAGCCTCACACGCGTTCCACCCAGCGGCTCCAGATACAGTTTCTCGCCGCCGAGCAGGGTGTCTTTCCTATTATGGTCGAATTGAGCCAAAGGCGTACCACTATAGTCATGCTTAAAATACATGCTATGCGCCGCATCGCCGTTGATAATAAAGTCATACTGCCGGGCATTGGTGTCCACGTCGGGATTGTGATAGTAGACTGTCAGCCGTGTATTGGTGGCCGACAGGCTTACCGTCACCAGCTGCTGGCAGTCGGCTGTCAGGTGTATGGCAAAACCCTTCGTCTGCTGCACAAAGTCGGCTGGCGAGGGGCTCTCGCGCTGCAACACCGAGAATATCTCACGTCTCATGGGCAGCCGCAGGCTGTCGCCCGTGAAATACACCACACTGTCGAAAAAACAGGTGCTGCTCTCTTCCAGACGGTCGTCTGAGGTGTAGGCACTGTCCGAAAGCAATGCCTCTGCCAATTGGTTGATGACGATATGCAGCGGCACGGGAGTCGAATCGGTGCGTGCCGGGTACACCGTGTCCACAACCAACGTCATCACCACCGAGTCAATCTGCACCGACTCGGCGATACGCACACCGTCCTGCGGAATCGTAATCTGCGAATATAGCACCGCCTCCACGCTGCCAAACGTGGCATCCGTGTAATTGCCAAACACCCCGGACGTGAAGCCCGCCGTCAACAACGAATCGTCGTAGAGCGTACACGCCGTCACATATGCCGTGTCGCGCACACCGTCGTATTGCGTGAAAGGGTCTTGCAGGTTGACCCCCAGTCCTGTCTCTTCCTCGGTGCAGGCACAGGGCATCAGCAACAATAGTATTCCCAATGGGATTATCAGCTTCTTGTAATTCATCTTTTGCATGTTGCAGAAAGGGCTTTTAGCTGTTGATGGCACTGCCACACAGTGTCTCGTACAACTTGTTTATTTTCGTATAAAACTCCTTGCGGTCAGGATTGTAGTCTAGCACATGCCGTTTGTTCTCCTTGGCAAACTGCACCAACTCAGGGTTTACGTTGGGCGATGCCACCACAATGCCGTTGGCGTAAGTGATGGCCGCCTTCATCAGCGTCATATAGTCCAAGTTCTGATACAGGCGCAAATCCTTCGCCGTGGCCCCGTCGGCACGCATCTTCTTCTCCATCTCCTCTGGAAACTTGCCTTTGAACGGCTCCTCCGTCAGCGAGAACACCGTGCGTGTGCCACTAAAGAAGGCGTTCTCCTTATTGATACGGCGGAGATAGAAAGGCACCATGCAGCTGAACCACCCCGAAAAATGTATCAGGTGCGGCTGCCACGCCAGCTTGCGCACAGCCTCCAATGTGCCGCGTCCGAAAAACAGTATGCGCTCGTCGTTGGCAGGCAGCAGGTTTCCCTTGGCATCAAACGAGCTGCCAAACTTCGTGAAGTACTCCTCGTTATCAATAAAATAGACTTGAAGGCGGGCCGAAGGCAACGAACCAACCTTGATTATCAACTGATGGTCGCAATTGTTCACTATCAGATTCATGCCCGACAGGCGTATCACCTCGTGCAGCTGGTGCTTGCGTTCGTTGATGTCGTAAAACCGAGGCATAAAGACACGGATTTCACGCCCCAATTCTTGGGTAAACTGGGACAGATACCTCGTCATCAGCGTTGCATCGTCCTCGTCCGAAAAAGGTGCAACCCCTTGGCTTACATATAATATCCTTCCTTTTGCCATATAATCTGTTTATAATTTATTAAATTGCAAAGATACGCTTTTTTTTTGATTTAACGGGTTTTCGAACCAAAAAAACATCTCTCAGCAGCCCTCTCCATCACCTCTGCCGTCGGCGTGCATCCGAGGTTCCAGCCAGCCTCTCCCCTATCGCGCTCTCCCTGGAACAGGACGGTCTGGGAGCAGTATTAACCAATTGTTGATAAAATGAAATGTTAAAGATTTTTGCGTGTCTCTTTTTTTTGTACTTTTGCATCATGGTTCAGAATATGTCAGAAGAAGAAATGTCGCTGTTAGCCAGGGCAGAACGCTATTGTGCAAATGAAGAGCAGTGCCGTACATCGGTCAGAAAGAAGCTATGCGACTGGGGTGCCTCTATGGAGGCATCGGGCAAAATCGTTTCCCGTCTCATCGATCAGGGGTTTATCGACGAACGCCGCTACGCCCGCGCCTACGTCTCCGCCAAGCTCCGCACCCAGAAGTGGGGGCGGCTCAAGGTGGTTTACCAGCTGCGGTCCAAACAGGTGCCTCCTAAGTTTATCACCGAGGCCCTGGCGGAAATTCCCGACGAGGAGTACCGCAACATCATGCTGGATGTCGCCAACATGAAGTGGAGTTCCTACAACCCCTCCGAAGCCACCAACAAACGCCGCTCCAAGCTGGTGACGTTCCTTGCCTCCCGTGGCTTCGAATCGCCCGAAATCCAATCCATGCTCGCCGACCATTTCACCGAATAGGCCTGCCCTCGGCACCCTATTCGTTAAAGAACCGCACTGTCACAGCATCGTGTACACGCAAGCCGAAATATTGTTCGGCCGAATATTGGCGTAACGCCACCTGCATATAGCCCGTAGACGAAACCGTTAGCAACGCGGCTCCGCGTCCGTTGCCCGCATCTTTCGCCGCCGTATAGTCCCCCACCACATCGCTCAAAGGCAGTTCCCGCACCAACATCTCAAACTTGCGTTCCGCCCTCACGTTCTCAAATTCCTTGTGCGTGATATTCAATAGCGCATTGCCGTAGTCGTCGATATAGGCGACATACACTTTCAGCAGGTTGCCCGAATAGATAGGCATCTTAGGCGTGTAGGGTCGAAACGCCTCCAACGGCTCGCCCAAGTCCCCAAGGTCGGCACCCAGGGCCAGCTGTGTGGCCACAGGGCAGAAGATGTCGTAGGCCACAAACGTTCTGAAATCGTCTTTGTTATACTCCACCGCAGTGATGGTGACGGCCCGCGAGGCCCCGTCGCCAAAAACGGCTCGGGGCAGACCGTTGTCCACACAGATGAAATACTGGTGGTTGTACTCCACCACAATGTATGACTTCGACACATCGTTTGCCGCTGTGGCATCTATGAGGTGTATCGTCCCCTCTGGAAAACCCATGCACGCATGCCTCACCACATAGATGGCATGCACCAGCTGGAAAGGTTCGAGCCCATGTGTGATGTCGACAACCCTCACATTGGGTATACTCGAATACAGGCGACCTTTCACCATTCCGGCAAAGTAGTCACGATAGCCCCAGTCGGTAGTAAGTGTGACAATAGGTGTTTCCATGCAACAGTGTGCTTTATATTTATTTCTCGATAATTGAAGTGTGCTATTTGGTTATGCAAAAGTACATATTTTTTTTCAATTGCGGAAAAAAATGTATCTTTGTACTATTGCCGAGACGCGAGCCTCGGCTGTAATCGTTGTTTAATCAAATATTTATATATCACATGTCGCTTTTATCTATCCGCAATTTACATGCCTCTATTGGCGATAAGGAGATTCTGAAGGGCGTTAACCTCGATGTCGACTACGGCGAAGTCCACTCCATCATGGGCCCCAATGGCAATGGCAAAAGCACCCTCGCCGGCATCATTGCCGGCAACACCAAATACACCGTCACCCAGGGCGAGGTCATCTACAAAGGCAAGAACATCCTCGACATGCCCGTCGAGGTGCGTGCCGCCGAAGGCATCTTCCTCGGCTTCCAATATCCCGTCGAAATCCCCGGCGTGAGCATCACCAACTTCATGCGCACCGCTGTCAACGAGCAACGCAAGTATCGTGGCCTCGACCCACTCTCCGGCTCACAATTCATGCGCCTCATGGAGGAGAAGAAGCAGGTTGTGGAAATGACTACTAACCTTGCCAACCGTTCTGTCAACGAAGGCTTCAGCGGCGGCGAAAAGAAGAAGAACGAAATCTTCCAAATGGCCATGCTCGACCCCACCCTCGCCATCCTCGACGAGACCGACTCCGGCCTCGACATCGATGCCCTACGCATCGTCGCCACCGGTGTCAACAAGCTCCGCCGACCCGACAACGCCACCGTCGTCATCACCCACTACCAACGCCTCCTCGACTACATCGTGCCCGACTATGTGCACGTCCTCTACGAAGGACGCATTGTCAAGACCGGCCCCAAAGAGCTGGCTCTCAAACTGGAGGAACATGGCTACGAGTGGATTCGCCAAGAACTAGAAGGAAAGGAGTAGCCCCACCATGATACGGAAAGACCAGCTACCCGACATCTGGGGCGACAACCTCAAGTGCTCCGCTCCCCCAACCCTCATGGAAGTCCGCCAAGGCGAGGCTCCCCACAAGCTTGTGCTCTACGACGAGTCCTATGGCAACCTATTCCACCTCAACCCACAAGACGGCTACACCGTAGAGCCCGACCACCAGCACATCCGCCTCACCATCCACCAAGGGGCCGCCATGGAGCTCTACCGCCTGCAGTACATGAACCGCGAGTGCGTCACCCAGCTCGACATCACCATGCTCCCCGGCTCCAGCCTCAACCTCTGCACCATCACCCTCAACGGCGACCATGTGCGCAACAACATCGCCGTCCGCATGAAGGGCGAAGGGTGCCACCTCGAAGCCAACGGCCTCTACCTCGTCGACCGCGAGCAGGAGTGCGACAACTACATCTTCGTCGAGCACGCCTGCCCCCACTGCGTCAGCCACGAGCTATACAAGGGCATTGTCGACGATGCCGCCCGCGCACGCTTCAACGGCCATGTGCTAGTCCAAGACGGGGCCGTCAAGACCGAGGCCTACATGACCAACCGCAACATCCTCCTCACCGACAAGGCCCATGTCGACACCCGCCCCTTCCTCGAAATCTACAACGACGACGTCAAGTGCTCCCACGGCAGCACCATCGGACAACTCGACCAGCAGGCCCTCTTCTACCTCCGCTCCCGTGGCATCCCCGAACGCACCGCCACCATGATGCTCAGTTATGCCTTCTGCGACGAAGTGATACGCTCCATCACCATCCCCAGCCTCCGCGACACCGTGGGCGACATGGTCAAAAAACGCCTCCACGGCGAGCTTATGCCCCCCTGCGACGAGTGCGCCATCCGCTGCACCTCACCATGCAACGGCTCCGAAGCCAACTTCCACATCGACCCCACCAAGCTATAGGCTGATTGGGATAGACAGGGCTATGGGGATTGATGGAGTTGATGGGGTTAATGGGCGAAATGGGCAAATAACAATTTTTTTCAATTTTCAATTTTCAATTTTCGATTTATAAAAAAAGTGCCCGTCCTCCGCGTATTCCGCTACCTCAAGTTCTACCCGTGGAACATCGCCGCCAACCTGCTGCTAAACATGCTGGCGGTGGTGTTCAACATGTTCACCTTCGTCATGATAGTGCCCTTCGTCGAACTACTCTTCGGCACCGCCCAGCCCCCCGCCGCGCTACCCCCCTTCAGTTTCGACCAGCACTGCCTCTCCCTCTGGCTCACCTACACCCTGGCACACTACAAGACCCTCTACGGCCTCTGGCACTGCCTGTTGGCCATAGCCGCAGGCTACCTCTCCTTCTCCCTGCTCTCCAACCTCTGCCGCTATGCCGCCCAATTCGTCATCAGCCCCATGCGCAACGGCATCACCATGCGCCTCCGCAACGACCTCTACCACCACATCACCATCCTCCCCGTCTCCTACTTCAACTCCCGCCGCCGGGGCGACATCATCAGCCGCATGTCCAACGACATCGCCGACATCGAATGGGGAGTCCTCACCTCCGTCATCTCCCTCGGCAAAGACCCCGTCAACATCCTCTTCTTCTCCCTGGCCCTCATCTTCATCAGCCCCCGCCTCTTCCTCTACTTCCTCATCATCCTCCCCCTCACCGTCTGGCTCATCGCCATCATAGGCCGCAGCCTCCGCCGCAACTCCACCAAAGGGCAGGCACGCCTCGGCACCCTCTTCGCCATCCTCGAAGAGTCGCTGGCAGGCCTGCGCGCCATCCGCTCCTTCGCCCGCGAAGACGACCGCGAACGCCACTTTGCCCAAGCCAACGACAGCTATGCCCGCACCATGATACGCGTAGCCCGCCGTCGCGAACTCAGCGGCCCCCTCTCCGAAGTGCTCATCACCCTCGGCCTCGTCTTCATCCTCATCCTCGGCGGCATGGCCGTGCTGCGCGGCGAGCTCCTCTCCTCCGTCTTCATCCTCTTCGTCATCCTCTTCGCACGCCTCATCCCTCCCGTCCAGTCCATCGTCCGCGTCTACAACAACCTCCAGAAAGCCAACGCTGCCGCCCAGCGCGTCTTCGAACTCCTCGATGCCGACGAGACCATCTACGAGGCCCACGACGCCGTCAGCCTCGACACCTTCGCCCACAGCATCGAATACAGCCACGTCTCCTTCGCCTACCAGACCGACCCCAACGCCGACCCCGTCTACGTCCTCCGCGACATATGCCTCACCATCCCCAAGGGCAAGACCGTAGCCATCGTAGGCCCCTCCGGCGCCGGCAAGACCACACTCGTCGACCTCCTCCCACGCTTCTACGACTGCACACAAGGCCAGATACTCATCGACGGCACACCCCTCACCAACCTCAATATCAACAGCCTCCGCGCACAGATAGGCCTCGTGTCGCAAAACTGCATCCTCTTCAACGACACCGT
>CAZTVH010000007.1:0-19560 GCA_964616965.1 uncultured Bacteroidaceae bacterium
CGGCGGCTCGCCCTCCCTGATGGGGTCGTTGCCCCACACCGAGTTCATGGCCGCTATGCATTCCTGCCGGGTGATGTCGTTAATCCGTTCCAGATGCCGCTGGTAGAAGATGCAGCGGGTCAGCCCCATCTGCTTGCACACCACGTCGGTGGCAAAGGCCTCGCACGTCGGTGCCCCGCACATGCCGCAGTCCACCTGCGGCAGATACATCTTCAGCTTGTTTATCTTCTCCAACTTCTTGTACGCCACCGCCAAATCCTTGTCGAGCGTGAGCATCGAGCGGGGTTGCACCGGCTCCACATAGGCGTTCTCCTCCAGATAGTCCTTATAGGCCTCCATCTCCCTGGCCCGCGCCATCTCGCCGTTGCGTTCGCGCTCCGCCGCCTTACGCGCCCGCGCGTACATCCGCTCCCCGCACAGAAAACGGTTCTCGCTCGACAGCAGCGCTCCCGCGCAACTCTGGTCGCACGCCCGCAACTCGAGGAATTCCACGCCCTCCACCTCGTCGTTCTCCAGCTTGTCCAAAAAGTCCATCACGTTCTCAATGCCGTCGATGGCATACGAGCGTTTGGCCATACAGATGCGACGCTCACCGTTGGTCAGCGTCGACAAGATGGCATCGGCCGACAGCTGGGGCACCTGCAGGGCCTTGTACTCATACCCCTTGCCCTGCTCCTTAATCTTGCGATACACCTTGTTGAACAGGGCATCCATATTGATTACGCCGTCGATAATAGAGCGTTTTTCACCCACCGGAGCCTTCACCGCCGCTATCTTGGCGGCACACGGGGTGACATAGAACACCCCTATCTCCTCGCGCGGCACCTGCCGCTGCTCCGTAAGCAGCTTGATGACATACATGGCCGAGATGTCGAGAGGAGCCTTTGCCGGTATGATATTACCCACCAGCGAGGGGTACTTAATCTGTATCAGCCTCACGATGGCGGGGCAGAAGCTGGAGATAAGCGGCTCGTCGTCCTGATGCTCGCGCGCATACTTATGCTTCACATCCTTATAGATGTCCGCCGCCGACTCCACCTCAAACACATGCTTAAACCCCAAGTCCTTCAACGCCGCATAGATGCGCGACACCCGTATGTCGTCGGGAAACTGCCCTAGAAACACCGCCGGCAGCAGCGCCACCGAGTGCGGAAACTCATGCACCTTCTTAAAGTCGTCCTGCTTGATATATATGGCACCCACCGGGCAGGCAGCGTGGCACTTGCCACAGTCGATGCAGCGGTCCTCCATGATTGAGGCCTTGCCGTTGCGAATCCTGACAGCCTCCGTCGGGCATATCTTCATACACCGCGAGCAACCTATGCAGCCACCTTCGTCAATTTCTAGAGCGTGATAAAACATTTCTTGAATTAGTTAATTCGTTAGTCCGTTAATTCGTTACTCCGACTCACACAGCGTCACCACCACACATCATCACCCTCACACAAAGTTCACTTCCATCTCCACCGTGGTGCCCACGCCCACCTCCGAGGTGACATTCAGCTTGTCCACATTCTTCTGCATGTTGGGCAGGCCCATGCCCGCGCCAAAGCCCATGTCGCGCACCTCCGGGCGTGCCGTCGAGTAGCCCTCCTGCATGGCCTGTGCTATGTCGGGAATACCCGGACCCTTGTCCGCCACCACCATGTTTATCTTGTCGGCCTCGATGTCCACCAGCACCTTGCCCCCATAGGCATGGGCTATGGCATTCACCTCCGCCTCATACAGGGCCACCACCACACGTTTGATAATCTGGGGATTCACACCCAGCTGTTTCAGCGTCTTCTTCACCGAGCTCGAAGCCGTGCCGGCATTCACAAAATCGCCTTCAATAACAGTATATTCCTGATGCATTACTTCTTTAGATTTAATTATTTAAAGGTTACTATGTCGCCAAGGTTCGCAAATCCGGCTCCTACCCCGTCCGGCCGAACCCTTCCAACTACTAATACAACGGCTCCACGCCCGCATCGAAAAGCAGGCCGCAGGTCTTAAACATCGAATAGCTGGTACCCACCAGCACCATGTCGTTGTCCTCCGCCAGCTCTATCATGTCGTCCGTCGGCTTCTTGTTGCGCACAAACACCACTATGTCCAGCGTCGCCATGTCGCAAGTGCGTATCGTCTGCACGTTGCACAAACCCGTTATCAACATGGGCGTCTCCTTCAAGGTCAGCACATCGCTCATCAAATCCGAGGCAAACGCGTGAGTCACCTCTTCGTCCAGACGCTCCTCGCCCAGATACACCGTAGCGTTGAGTTTCGTTACTATTTCTCGCAGTGTCATAAATATTATTTTTAACGTTTTTTATTGGTGAAATGAGATTGCAAATATACAAAGAAAATTCAAATTAAAAGTTAAAATGCAAAAAATATCTTTTCCACGCACACAATATACCCCCCCACACAGCCGTTATCATGGGCATGATACGTCCCCCACACCTACAGCCCGGCGACCGTGTCGCCATCGTCGCGCCGGCACGCAAAATCTCACCCCAAGAGCTGGAACCCGCCATCGCCCTCCTCCGCTCCTGGCAGCTCCAGGTGGTGCTGCCCGACCACCTTTTCGACACCCACAACCAGTTTGCCGGCGACGACCACACCCGCGCCCGCACCCTCCAGCAGCAGCTCGACGACCCCTCCCTCCGCGCCATCTTCTGCGCCCGGGGCGGCTACGGCACCGTCCGCATCGTCGACCGCCTCGACTTCTCCCGCTTCCGGCAGCACCCCAAATGGATCGTCGGCTACAGCGACATCACCGTCCTCCACAGCCACATACACCGCCACCTCGGCATCGAGACCCTCCACGCCACCATGCCCGTCAACATACCCGCCGACTCGCTCCGCACCCCCTACCCCGCCATCGAGACACTCCGCCAAGCCATCTTCGGCGAACCGTTCTCCCACTCGCTCCCTCCCCACCCCCTCAACCGTGCAGGCACGGATCACGGGCAACTCGTCGGCGGCAACCTATCCATCCTCTACAGCCTCTGCGGCTCGCCCTCCGACATCGACACCGACGGCAAGATACTCTTCATTGAAGACCTCGACGAATACCTCTATCACATCGACCGCATGATGATGAACCTCAAACGCTGCGGACACCTCGCACGCCTGGCCGGCCTCGTCGTCGGCCAACTGAGCGACATGCACGACAACACCGTCCCCTTCGGCTCCACCGCCGAGGAAATCATCCTCGATGCCACCTCGGAATACACCTACCCCGTCTGCTTCAACTTCCCCGCCGGCCACAACGGCACCGACAACCACGCCCTCATCCTCGGCCGCACCGCCACCCTCGCCGTCACCCCCGACAGTTCCTCTCTCTCCTTCTGACTCTAGGAACAAGGCTCACACAGCTATACATTTGCCCCGACCCAACCTATGGCACATAATATTCCCCACAGATATTCATTGCGTGATAGATATTATACCCCCAACGGATATATGACGGCAACACCCTCGAAGACTTTTTACCTACCTGGACATTGTAATAGAAGTCGCCCATGGGATAGCCGTTTGGCAAGTATGGCACCAACGTCGTTACCAGCAAGTCACCGACACTAATCACACGACCATTCTCGACATCTTCTTCACACACCGACACAACCTGATAGTCCGTGGACAACGGAATAGTTTCTCCACTCAATACAATCCAAATGTAGCCATCAGTATCCCTTGCCTTGCGCAATACATAGACATACACCCCCTGCTCTAAAGCCTTCGACATCACCCTGAACGTGTCACATTCAATACTCGCACCCATACCGCAATTGCCGCTGTCGACAAGCAGTTCCGTCTCCTCCCACCGATAAACCTTACCCAGTTGCGCCTTGCTGCTAAAATAATAATCCGACACCTGCCCGAGGTGATACCCCAGTTCCAATGTCTCATCAATGTAATCTATCGCGTCATCGTAATAGCGCAGCCCGACCTTCATTTGCTCCAAATACCTATTCAGTATTGCGTACAGCATCTTCAGCCGCCTTGTCACCACATTGTCAAACACTATCTTCTTCTCACACCCATCGTGCCTCAACGTAAGAAACGCCATCGTTCCGTCCATCGCCGCCCTTGTGTAACGCTCCTGATAGTGCGACACCATATAGTCCGTCAACACCTTTACCCTAACGAAATCGCTGTCCGCCAAGCTCACTCTGGCAACCGTGACAGTGTCATATACCACAGTGTCAGCCAGTAATCCCTCCACCTTGTTGAGTTGGTGCACATACATGATTCCCTCCTCACTCACAGTGCAGACATAGCGTGGTTCACCCATTGCCAACGGAAGGCCAATCTGACGCACAAGCAACATATAGCTTCTATACGCCGATGCATCCGTGCCAACCAATCCCCTGCCGCTCCGACAGCCACCCAACATCCCACACAGCAACACAGCCAACAACACCGACATTAATCGTCCCTTTTTCATCATATCAACATCACTTTAAGTTAAATAATACCATACATATAACGCCATATTCCTTTATGGCAAAAAGCTATTAGAGGACTTCTATAAATTGCCTCGGAGAGGCAAACTCTCAATATCCCCTCACTTGCAGTGTGGGGTGTATCAAGCATATGCATCTCGGCGTGTCGAAGACACGCGCTCTCAAAAACGTATTAATAGAATCCCTCATTACTATACTATAACGTCTATTTAACATCCTGTAGTATGCGCCACCATGAAAAAAGCTCTCCCAACAGCCCCACCTCCTCTATCGCCACTCCATCCAAAACCCCACCATCCCTACCAGTGCCTCTCTCTTTCCTCCCTCGTTTCTTCTACACTTATACTATACTTATACTATAGTTATACCTTATTTATACTATTTTATAATAGAATAAATAAGGTATAACTATAGGATATATGAGGGAGCCACAGGGAAGCCATAGAGAACTCGGGAGGGAGCATATCTTCGGATTCATGGAGCAGACGATGGGCGGCCTAAGAAGCTGTTTAAATTTGATTGATGAATTTTGTTATGGACATGGACGAGCAGTTTTTTCGCCTTTCCGAGGGCGCGGTGTTGGCCGGAGGGTATGTATGCGGCATAAGCAGATATTCTAAAGGGAATAGACATTACAGAGGCTGTGGGGGAACGGGCAGCGCTGACACACTGGCGGGGACCTTTGCCAGAGTTCTCCATTGGGGGATAAACAGCTCCTAAAAAATTATAAAAGACAATATATTAAAAAAAAGTTGTATTTTTGCATTTTCTTAGGCAACGGATTATGCTGCTGATATATGTGCCAAAACTGACTAACCGCGTAGGTTACACCATCAATGTGGTGATGCGCGACATCCTCAAGACAGACTTTGCCATCACCACTGATGCCGAAGTTTTCGACAGCCATGAGGAGGCCCGTTTATGCTATGCGCCCCAACCCGTCTACTGCGCCAAGGACAGCGCGGCGGAGCTGCCCTATGTCTATGTCAAGGCGGCACAGCTGCTGTTTGAGACCTCTATCGAGGAGCAAAATCCGCATTGTTTTGACTATGAAGGCATGGCGGCATTGTTCCCCGTGTTTGGCCGCCATACGGCACTGCCGTTCGACCCGTTTGCAGCTATCTTTTATATGCTATCGCGATATGAGGAGTACCTGCCCCACCACCGCGACGAGCACGACCGTTTCTTGGTGACGGAGAGCCTGGCCTACCAACAGGGCTTTCTGCAGACCGCCGTGGTGGACCGATGGGCAATGATGGTGAAAGAGATAGTGCTGAAGCGCTACCCCAACACGGCGTTCGGCACACGCAACTACACCTTTGTGCAGACGGTGGACATAGATGCCGCCTACTGCTATCTGCACAAGGGGATATTCCGCACCACGCTGGGCATACTGCGCGACGGCATCCACCGCCACGACCCACAGGAGGTGAAACGGCGCATCATGGTGCTGCGCAAGCAGGAGACAGACCCTTTCGACACCTTTGACTATATACTGGAGCAGAGCCAACGGCTGGCCCGGCACAGCAAGCTGCTATTCTTTGCACTGATGGGAGACTACGGCATATACGACAAGCCCGCATCGTTCCACAACAACGACTTCCGCCAGCTGCTGCAGCATCTGGGCGACTATGCCAAGATAGGGGTGCACGGCTCGTACTACTCGGCTGACGAACCCGAACGGCTGGGGCGCGAGATAGAGCGGCTGTCGGACATACTGCACCGCACCATTGTGCGCAACAGATACCATTTCCTGCGGTTCTCGCTGCCGGCGGGCTACCGCAACCTGGTGCGCAACGGCATAGCGCACGACTATTCGATGGGGTTTGCCGAACAGCCGGGGTTCAGGTGCGGCACCTGCTCGATAGTCCCCTTCTTCGACTTGAACAGCAACCAAGAGTGCGACCTGATGCTGCATCCCTTTATGGCAATGGACACCACTTTCCAGAAATACATGGGGCTGACACCCGAACAGGCGACAGAGGAGTACCACAAGCTGATAGACGAGGTGCGCACGCTGGGCGGAACCTTCAGCTGCATATTCCACAACCAGAACTTGTGCGAGGACTTCGGCTGGAAGGGATGGCGGAAGGTGTATGAGGATGTGCTACAATATGCAGGACAAAATAGAACTGACGATGATTAACTATAAAGAGAAACTACACAGCATCAGAGCCTTTGTGTTCGATTTCGACGGTGTGATGACCAACGGCGACGTGTGGACATACGGCGACGGAGAGACGGTGCGCTGTGGCAACATCAAGGATGGCTTTGCGATACAATATGCCGTCAAGCGCGGCTATATCATCGCCCTCATATCGGGGGCCACATCGCAGAGCATCGACAACCGGATGAGGGCACTGGGTGTGGAAAGGTGCTACACGGGCTGTGGGCACAAGATGGACAGATACACCCAGTTTCTCGCCGAGAACGGGCTGAAGGAGACGGAGGTGGTGTGCATGGGCGACGACATCCCAGACTATGGCATGATGACCCACTGCGGCGTGGCGGCATGCCCTGCCGACGCTGCCACGGAGATTAAAGAGATAAGCGACTATGTGTCGCCCTTCGAGGGCGGCAAGGGCTGCGTGAGGGACATAATAGAACAGGTGTTGCGCCTTCAAGGCCAATGGTTCGACCCTCAAGACAAGCAACATGAGGCATTAAAATGGTGATATCAACTTATTAAAACTGGATACTATTATAAAGAGAATACTATACATAATAATGATGCTAGGGCCACTAACGCTATGGGCCCAGAGCGATGTGGACAGCTTGGCCGAAAAGGCCGAGACGCTCGGCGACGGCATAACCATGCTGGGAACCTATTATGCCGACCGCTTTGTGGGTCGGAAGACTTCGTGTGGCGAGATATTCCGCCAAAACCAGTACACCGCTGCCCACAAGACAATACCGATGGGCACATACCTGCTGGTGACATACCCAGTGACCAACCAGCATGTGGTGGTGAGGGTGAACGACCGATGCCCGAAACCCGGTATATTGGACATGACAAAACTGGCAGTTCACGCCATCGGAATCAAAGGGTCGGGGAAGGTGGTTGTCAAGACGTTGGATCCAAACATTGGCTACTTTCTATGGATTAGCCAAGACACTTTGGCGATGAGCGAGGCCGACTATATGGCCTATCGAGACCGCAGCCGCCCCCGCCGTATCTCGCCATGGCCAATCAACTCAAACGCCGCAACCACCCCCCAACTGGCATCAGCCAGCCCCCGTCCGGCACCGCCCAGCAAACCTAAGCAGAGCAACGTAGAGAAACAGAAGAAACAGCCAACCGTAGAGGCAGACACGTCGACACCCCCTCCTCCCATTATGGTAGACGAGCATGAACCCAAAGGCAAGCGATATGATTTAGAGCTATGTACCGTCGGGTCGCAACAGGCTGCCAACAATGAGGCGAAGCGTCTGCCACCAGATTTGCAAAACAAAGTTGTCTTCGACCGCAACCTTCAAAACAGGCAGGTCAGGCTCATCCTCGTCCTTGTAGAAAGCCGTAGCCATGCCGTCAGGACACAGGCCATGCTGATAGACGATTTCCCCAACAGCTATGTCATCCTACATGAGCCATAAAAAAGGGGACAAGGGATATTAATTCAGAAGATAAACAACGAGAAAAAAGTGCGGAAAAAAGAAAAAAAGAAAAAAAAAATAAAAAAAAGCATCACATGTGAATAATTATTATTATCTTTGCAAGTCAAAAACTGGTTTGTCTTTTCTGTGGAAAAGCCACCAGAGTATAAACATATATTAAAGAATATTAAGTAATTACATGATACAAAAATGAGTGCTCACATGAGAATCAGACTAAGCAAGAAACTGTCACTTTTGGTGATGGCACTGGGATTTTCATGTGTTGTCATGGCTCAACAGGAGCCCCAATTTTCTCAATACATGTTCAACAGGATGTCCTACAATCCCGGCTATGCAGGCAGTTCTGGATCGATATGCCTAACGGCAATGTATAGGAACCAGTGGATGGGGTTTAAATTGGACAATCCCACCAGTGGCAGCAACCCAGGCTCGACACCAACCGACATCCTCCTCACGTTCGACATGCCCGTCAAGTTCCTTCACGGGGGCTGGGGCTTCACACTTGTATCAGACAAGATTGGCTACCACAACAACGTGGAAGTGTCGCTCGACTACGCATTCCGCATGTTCTGGGGCGAAGGAAACCTCTCGGCCGGCATTGAGGTGAACCTTCTGAACAGTTCGATTAACTTTGGCGACCTACATGGCGAGGACGGACAGCCAGACCCCTCGCTCTCGAACCAAGAGGTGAGCGCCATGCTCATTGACGGAGCCGTGGGCATCTACGACCAGGTGCCAGGGAAATACTACATGGGTCTTTCCGTAAAGAACTTACTGGGTGCACATAGCGACCAGATTAAGTTCACCAACGCCCGCACCGTTTACGCCATCGGCGGATATGAGTACACACCCGCTATGGCACCGTCGGTTCGTATCAAACCGTCAGCCCTGTTGAAGACTAACTTCAGCTACTTCCAAGCTGACCTGTCGTGCCTGATGGACTACCGCAATGCGTTCTGGGGCGGTTTGGGATACCGTGTGCAGGACGCTATATATGTATTGGGTGGATTCAATTGGAAGAAACTGCGTTTTGGCCTGTCGTACGACTTTACAACCAGCCGCATGGGCTCGTTCAAACCTGGCAGAAGTTTCGGCTCGGTGGAAGCATACCTGCGCTTCTGCTTCAAGATTGTCGTGCCTCCTAAGCCACCAACGTCGTACGGCAACTCGATTTACCTATTGTAGGAGTAGCTATATTGTAGTGAAAACGTAAAAATATTTAAAAAAGAAACTTTTCTAAGTAAATATCGTATAAGAAACAATAGTTAATAGGCAACAATTATCTACGAATAACAAATAAAGTAATAATATGAAAAAATTGTTTTTCTTGCTAGCAACCACAGTGGCTCTGTGCATCGGTTGCTCCTCGAACTCCTCGAACGGTGAACTGACTGGTGTGCTAGTCCGCAACCAGTTTGAAGACATTGACCTGAAAGGCATGGTCTTTATCAACCAAGGCAACTTCAGTATGGGTGCCGGTGTGCAGAACAACACCTATGGTGTGACCAAGCAGCCCCGTACCATGCAGGTGGCATCCTTCTTCATGGACGAGACAGAAATCACCAATAACGAGTACCGTCAGTTTGTTCATTGGGTGACCGACTCTATCGCACGCCGTATGCTGTCGGAAGGCGGTATTGATGGCTACCAGATTGAAGAGAACGAGTATGGCGAGCCTCTCGACCCCCCCATGCTTAACTACAAGACTAAGATACGTTGGAACGACCCCGAGACTCGCGAAGCCCTCAACGACCTTTATATTGCTGAGAAGGACCGCTACTTTGGCCGTCGCGAAGTGGACGCTTCCAAACTGAACTACGAGTACTATTGGATTGACTATGCTGATGCTTCCCGCAAGGAGTTGGGCGCACAGAACAAGCCTGAGCAGCGTGGCACGCTTTACACCGCCCGTCCGAGAGGCTTGAACAACCGTACCGCCTTTGTCCACAAGGAGAGAATCAACGTCTATCCCGACACGCTGTGCTGGGTCCACGACTACAGCTACTCGATGAACGACGACTTCACACGCAACTATTTCTGCTCCGCCGCATACGACAACTATCCCGTGGTAGGCGTGAGCTGGTTGCAGGCGAAAGCATTCTGCATCTGGCGCAGCAAGTTCCTCAACGACTATCTTGCCAGTA
The DNA here is from genome assembly GCA_964616965.1 of uncultured Bacteroidaceae bacterium. GTDB lineage: Bacteria > Bacteroidota > Bacteroidia > Bacteroidales > P3 > Colimorpha. The sequence continues at coordinate 10,211 of CAZTVH010000007.1, forward strand.
TCAATTATGAGCACATGAACGACTTCCGCCTCCCCTCAGAGGCAGAGTGGGAGTTTGCAGCCCGTGGTGGCATCGCTGCTGAGTCCTATCCTTGGGGCGGCCCCTATGTGCGCAACCCGAACGGCTGTTTCTTGGCCAACTACGAACCCCTGCGTGGTGCCTATGACGACGACGGCGGTGTCCGCACTCTGATTGTCGGTCACTATGCACCCAACGACTACGGCCTGTATGACATGGCCGGCAATGTGGCCGAGTGGTGTGCCGATGCTTTCGACGACAACACCTATATCGTAGCCAACGCCCTTTCGCCCTACTACAACTACAATGCTCAGGAGAGCGACCCGATAGCCATGAAGCGCAAGGTGGTACGTGGTGGCAGCTGGAAGGACCAGAAATACTATATCCAGGTCCAGACCCGCACCTTCGAATTCCAAGACACCAGCAAGTGCTATATCGGCTTCCGCTGCATCCAGTCCTATCTGGGTCGCGTGAAGGGTGATAACCTAAAAACTGCTTCTAACGTCTATTAATAGATACACAACTGGGTTCTAGGCTGCAAAAAGCCTAGAACCCACCCTTAAACATCAAGTGCAATACATCATTAATAAGTAAAAAAATACAATTATGAGTTGGTTAGACAATCTTGTCCGCAGCAAAGGATACAAAAACTTCATGTCGAAACTATATGGATGGGGTGCTGCCGTCGTTATTTTCGGTGCCCTGTTCAAGATTAACCACTGGCCCGGTGGTACCGTCATGCTTATTATCGGTATGACTACTGAGGTGGTCATCTTCTTCCTTTCAGCCTTTGAGCCTCCTCATGTCGAATTCGACTGGACACTTGTGTACCCACAATTGGCCGGTATGGAAGATACTGAAAACCTGAACAAGCTAACCCCCGAAGAGCCTGACAGCCTAATCTCTGTCCCCGAAAGCTCCGACCCGCTTACAGCCCGATTGGACAAAATGCTCGAAGAGGCCAATATTACGCCAGAACTGATAGAGCGTTTGGGCAGTGGCATGAACAATCTGGCCGAGAGCGCACAGGCCATGAACGGCATGGCACAGGCCGCAGCATCTACCGACAAATTTGTTAACAGCCTTGACGGTGCTGCCGAAGCTGTCAGCAACCTGCGTCAGGCAACAGAAGCAGTGAACACCCTCACTACGATTTATCAAGAGACTGCTCAGGCCCTTACTAGTGGCGATGCCTCATACGCTGACGAAATGAAGAAATTGGCCAGCAGCCTGGCCTCCGTCAATGCCATGTATGAGATGCAGCTCCAAACCTCTACGAGCCAGCTTGAGGCCACCAAGGAGGTGGAGACCCGCATCCAGAATATGATGGCGAACTTTGCCGACTCTGCCGAAGGCGTGCTCAAGTACAAAGACCAGGTGGATGCCCTAACCCGTAAGGTGGCAGAGCTTAACAATGTCTATGGCAACATGCTTGCTGCCATGCAAACCCGTCTGTAATCCCTAACGTCAGACCCTCTTGACAACTAATTTATAACTAACAATTAGCAAAGTATGAGTGCTTCAAACTGTCCGGAAACCCCGCGACAAAAAATGATTCAAATGATGTACCTAGTGTACACCGCCATGTTGGCACTTAACGTGTCGGCAGAGGTTGTCGAGGGATTCAAGACCGTAGGTAACGCCATGAGTAAGTCCAATGAGAACATGGTGCTGAAACTGGAAGACACCTACGAGAACTTTGAGTCTGCCCTCCAGAACAATCCTGCCAAAGTCAGGGAAAAATACGATAAAGCTCAGGAGATTAAGAAACTCTCCGAAGAATTGGTATATTCTCTTGATACTATCACTTATAGTTTCGTTGGAAAGATTGCTAAAGTGGCAAAAATCTCCAAGATGAATCCGAACGACCCCGATGGCGAACCCATCAAAATGGAAATTCCTTTAAAGAATGCTGACGGCAGCACTAATTTCGACAGCGTTGCGCGAGCCTTGAAGGAGGGAGGATTCAGTTGGATAGACAAGCTTGACGATAACCATGCTGGCACACGTTATTTCCTCGGTGATGCCGAAGGTGCTGAAGTGACTGAAGGTGCCGCATATGTTGTTAAAAACATGATTATCGCCTATAAGAAAGCCGTGAAGGAAAGTCTCGGTGACGACTCTAATCATGTACAGCTAGGCCTAGATGTTGAAGAATATCGCCTCAATAGTGAGAAAAAACCCACCTCATGGGAGCAATTGAACTTCAACAATACCGTTGCAGGTGCCGCCCTCGTCACACTGACCCGTATGAAAGCAGAGGTTATGAACGCTGAGTTCGATGCCGTGAACATGCTTTTCAAACAGGTTAAGTCCAACGACTTCTCGTTCGATAAGGTTGCCGTCATTGCCCGTGCCAACTCGTCCTATATCATGCAGGGAGGCAAATATGAGTTGACAGTGAACGTCGGCGCATACGACTCAAAGGCTAAATTCGAAGCCTCGGTGGGTGGACAAAGATTTGTTGCCAATGATACTGGTGCTGTTGTCTATTCCACAATATGCAACACCACGGGACCTAAGACCATCACCGGTACCGTCTATGTGAAGAACGACAACGGTACTGAGAACTATGACTTCAAGCAGAACTACTATGTGGCCGAACCGATGGCTGTCTTTGAGCTGACTGAGATGAATGTGGTGTATGCCGGTATTGACAATCCCATCAAGATTTCTGTTCCCGGAGCCGCCGCGCACAATGTTGTAGCCACCTTGGCTGACCCCAGTCAGGCAACCCTGACCCCTGACCCCAAATCGGGTGCCGGCCATTACATCATCAAACCCAAAGTCAATAAAGGAAAAATCAAAATCAATGCCGCTATCAAAGACGGGAACACGACTCGCCCGATGGGTTCTAATGAGTTCCGTGCCCGCCCACTACCAGACCCCAAGATTTTCTTGGGCAAGGCTGAAGCAGGCAAGGGTATCCCCATCAACGACCTCAAAAACATGAAAGGCCCATCAGTCCGTTACGGACCCGAATTCGCCTTCCACATGGAAACGCCCAAAATCATCAAACAGACCATCGACATCACCAAAGTCAATGGTGCTACCGACCTTGAAAACAGAGGTCCACAATGGGGTGCCGACGTGATGAGCTACATCCAGAAAGCCAAACCTGGCTGCAAAATCACCCTCAGCATTGATGTCAATATGCCTGATGGTTCCAAGAGAAACATCAGCAGCACATTCCGTATAACTAGGTAAAACGAATAAAATTATTATACCATGAAAAAAGTATTGCTAGGCCTCAGCCTCATAATCTTCACATTCGGTGGCAACATTGTCCGCGCACAGAACATCATCGAAGCTGAAGACGAAAACAATCTGACCAGTTTCTACACCCGTACCATGAGTACGACGAGAAAGGCCATTCCCTATCCCAGCCTGCGTGAAAGCGATGTGATTTGGGAGGCCTGCGTTTGGCGCACCATCGACTTCCGCGAGAAATTCAACCAGTTCTTCTATTTCCCCAAGGGAGAGGACTCGCTGAATAACAACCAGGGCCGAATCAACCTCGCCTACCTGATTTATCGCAATGCTGCAAACGGAGAATTTGAGATTTTCGACGATGATGAGTTGAAGATTCCTGTTGACTGGGACAATATGTATCGTAAGTTGAACAAGGCCGACTCCACCACCACTGATCCTGTTTACGATGACTACGGTGAGTTGATTGATGAGGGCCACGATACCATCAAGTACAAGAACTTCACCTCTGACGACTACTACAAAATCCACATCAAGGAGTATTGGTACATCGACAAGCAGGACACCCGTATGAAGGTGCGTATTGTCGCTCTCGCCCTCGTTGACGAGAACTGTAAGGAAGTGGACGGCGACATGGAATGCAATCCCACCATTCGTTTCTGGATTCCCATGAACGACATGCGCGTTCGCAATCTCTTTGCCCGCACCAATGCTTACGATATGTACAGCAACAATGCCGAACGAAGCTATGACGAGGTATTCGTCACCCGTTATTTCGATAGTTTCGTTACTCGTGAGACCAATGTATACAACCGTGAAATTCACGACTATCTGACAGGTGAAGATGCTCTGCTCGAAGCTGAGACCATCGAAGAGCGCATTTTCGACATTGAGTCTGACATGTGGGAATACTAAAAACGCGAGTCTTTTCCACACAAACCCCATCAACATAAAAGAGTTAAGGATAAGCTCGCTTATTCTTAACTCTTTTCTTTTCAATAAAACAACCTCTTCATTCTCTTGCATCGACTAGGAGCCATACTGAGCCTACTATTGATGCTCCCCATCGGAGCTATCGCACAATACGTCGAACCACAGCCTGAAGACTACTATAAACGGAGTTTCATGTGGGAAAAGAAACCGCAGCCACTGGACTTTGTTCGTGAAAGCGATGTCTACTGGGGTCGACTAATCTGGAGGATTATCGATGTGCGAGAAAAGGAAAACCAATATTTCTATTTCCCACAAAGTCCAGAAGGTGTGCGAGGAAGAAAGAACCTCGCCTATGTGATATGGGATGCCATCAAGGCCGGAGAAATCGAACTATTCGAGGACGATGAAATGAAGATACCTTTGGATTGCCAGAGAGTTATCGACCGAGCCACACGGAGCGATACGGTGCAGATGGAGGTGTATGATGACTACGGTGAAGCCGACTACACCACCGTATTCGTCCCACATGAGTTCACATCAGACGATATATATCAATATGCCATCAAAGAGGCAGCATACCTCGACCGCTCGCGTAGTGGCATGCAAGTGCGCACATTGGGACTGGCGCCCATGGAAGACCGCTATAAAGTGATTGATGGAGAGACTGAGTACATGGGTACCGTCACACTATTCTGGTTACCCATGCAGTCATATAATGTGCGAAGTCTTCTGGCTCGCAAAGAAACCTACTACCGAGAGAACCTAGTCCAACTTCCCACATGGGAATATGCCTTCAATTCTTTCTTATACAGCTCATTCATCACTCGTGTTGACAATGTGTACAACCGTTCTATACATGACTATCTCACAGGAGAAGATGCTCTAATCGAAGCCGAACGGATAGAAGAAGAAATTATGAACATTGCGTTCGACATGTGGGAATACTAAGCCTAAGCCAAAAGGTTCATTATATTGCCTATTCCCCAACAAACCACATTGGAGCACCGGTCATCTTAAAGACTGGACATAACCACGCCACTTATCAAGAACTGCAGCCATGTCTGAAGGAATAGGCGACTCAAAATGAAAATGCCTCCCCAATGTCGGATGTTCGAAACCGAGAACAATGGCATGCAATGCTTGACGAGGCAATGTAGCAAAACAATTATCTACAAATTGCTTATATTTAGAGAATGTTGTACCTTTAAGGATACGGTCGCCCCCATATGCCACATCATTGAAAAGAGGATGCCCAATATGCTGCATATGAGCCCGAATTTGATGGGTCCGCCCTGTTTCTAGCACACACTCGACTAACGTAACATATCCAAAACGCTCCAGTACACGCCAATGAGTCACAGCATGCTTACCTCTTTCAGGGTCGTCCGTTACATGCATTACACGACGGTCAATAGGTGAGCGTTCTAAATTGCCAACTATTGTACCTTGGTCCTCGTCGAAATTGCCCCATACCAAGGCATTGTATTTACGCTCGATGGTATGTTCGAAAAACTGCTTTGCAAGTGCCACCTGCGAATTCTCGTTCTTTGCTATCAATAATAATCCTGATGTATCCTTATCGATGCGATGAACCAAATAAGGTTCGACGGGCTGACCGTCTTTGCCCTGACGGCCTTGGAAATAGTATAACAGGCCATTCAACAACGTGCCACTCCAATTTCCATAGGCTGGGTGCACCACCAGCCCGGCAGCTTTATTCACAACTAAAACATCGTCATCCTCATAAACAATATCGAAATCGACCTGTTCGGGCAGTGTCTCAAATTCGTGAGGGGGCTTAGGCAGCAACACAACAATCTCGTCGCAGGGTTTGACCTTGTAGTTAGACTTGGCGACAACACCATTGACCAACACAAAGCTTGCTTTGACGGCTTGCTGAATTCTGTTGCGTGAAACGTTTTCGAGGCGCATCTGCAAATACTTATCAAGACGGAGCATCGTCTGCCCCTTATCCACAACAATGCGGTGATGTTCATAGAGTTCGATTTCTTCCTCTTGAAGTTGAGTATTAGAGAGAGTGCTGTCTTCAGGCATAGGAAAGGTTGTTAATGAACAAAGACTTTTTTAGCCACATGAGAGCCGACTTTGACCAAATATAGCCCTCTCGGAAGATTGGTAAACCGTATGACATTGCCACCCTGTTGGCTGCGCACGCTCCTACCAACGACATCGAACACCTGGACTGGCTGTAGAGTTGGAGTCTCGACGAAGAGTGTGCCATCCATAGAATATGCCTTGAAATCGTTCACCACGTCAAACCCACATGCGTCAAGCGTGGCTCGATGCCCGAAATAGGGACGAATCATCAGTGCACCACGGAGAATACTTGTCTGCCAGCTGGTGCTTGAAAGATAGAATATCTCAGTAGAGGCATCGTTATTACGGTCAAAACCCAAGTTGATATAATCTGGCGAATACTGTTCCAATCCAACATATATAATTCCACTACATACTACGGGCTCTTCCAAAACGTAACGCACATATTTATTAAAACCCTCAAATAGCGGGCGACGACGATTGGCATCTTGATATATAACGTTACCCGGCACACCACCCTCATCATCCCAAACAGTTATGGAAAAACGGATGTCGGCATTCTCATCGCCCAATGTACGATTGAAATACATATACAAAGCAGTGAGAGTATCCTCTACATTAAGTTGGAAACGATAGGCAATCTTCACACGGGAACTGGTAGACGTAAGTCCATAACCATTCTCAGGCGTTCCATCATCATAGGCATAATAGTTGTCGAAAACCTGCAGGAACGTTGCACTGTCGTTCTGAGTGTGAATGTCACCGCTCACGCCCTCACGCACATGGTGGGTGACAGAAAACGACGTGGGTCGATTAGCGGAAACTGGGAAAGTGTATCCAACAGGAGGTTGGGCATGTGCAGGCGAGGCCTGATACTGCAAACCACGCCAAAAGACAGGAATATTTTCATAGCCACCATCATAATCATACACCTCTACCCCACTCTCATTATAGATACGATAATGATAGTCTGTTGCCAACTGTTCGGAAAAGAGATTTGTGATGGTGAGCCGAACATTGTCCTTCATTTCGTTTGCCGTGAACTGGCAAGCAGGCATAGCTTGATAGCGTTTCAACATCGATGGAGCCGGGTTGACAAAAGCCACATCTCGCGAAGTCGTATCGTTCTTTTTTCTATTGGCATTTAGCGACACATAGTCAATATTCCACTGGTCGGCATTGCTAATCATGCCCGTTTTGTTCAAATTACTCAAGCTACAATAGTTGCGAAAACGGAAACGAAAACCGGCATTGAAGTATTTTTGTTCTGAAATACAGATATCGGAAAACTGCCAATAACGACCCGTATGCGCAAAGAGGGTATCAGCCTCACAACCGCCAATGCTCCATACCCGATCCCATGTATCAAGAGTAGCATCATAGAACTCTAGAATCAACGAATCGTTTCCCTCTGGCATATCGCCGACGCGTTCCCACATATTGCCATAGCCTCCACCAGGAAGGTAGAAAAAGCTCAGATACACCGAGTCTTGTGGGGTTAGCATACGCGGATAGGGGTCAAAAAGCGAATCAAGCCTAATAGGCCGCGAGGCAAGCGTATCGCACGAAAAGAGTTGCTCTGTAGCAGTAGGGTAGAGATGCCCCTGTGCATCGAACGCATCTAGTGTCGCCATACCTCTTGTGGGTGGCAATGGAGCATATCCCTCATTAAAAAAGGCTCCGCCTGTCTGCCATAGAGCAATAGAGCTAGCAATGTTGCTAAAGTCATCAAAGAAAGGGAGAGCCTGTACCGAATGCGCATCCTTGGAGGCAGATGGCGAACCATGACGCACGGGCAACATAACCTCCTGCGTCCATGCGGGCACAGTCGACAGCAGCATAACGGCCATGCTCAATACTACACACCGGATAGAATGGCAGCAGCCATACAGCCACGCGATCATCCCTTTACCAATCCCAGCCATCGTCGAAGTCGAGATCGTCATCGGTTGTATAGTAGTCGTCATACAATTCCAACTCATTATTAAATATTTGAGAGGAGTCGACTTGGAAGTTCGAGATGATGCGTTCAACATCCTCCTCGGTAGCATCACAATACCATACATCCACATAGGTGCCCAAAGGATAACGCGTAACCCCCGTATAATCGGGGCTGAGTCTATAGCAGACTGCACTACTACGGTCCGTAACACCTTCGAAATGCTCTTGCCCGACATTAAGAGACGCGGAAAGAATGCCTCGACGTGCTTTAGATGGCAACTGTCCGATAACAAAAGGCACACGCGTTCCCACTGGTGTTTCTCCCATTCCGACGGTGAGGTCCACAACGTCATTTTGGTTCATTTTCTCACCCGCATAGACCATCTTACCCTTACTGGAGCACTCCAAGATGACGTTACGATAGGGACTGTCTACAAAGCGCAGCCGTCCGCAACGCAAACCTGCAGCCTCCAATGCCGACACTGCACTGCGTACCGTCATGTTCGACAATTCCGGCAGTACAACATCTGCAGGGGCATAAGTGGTGACCGTAATATACACCTTGCGATGGGTTTTCACCATCGTGCCTGGCTTGGGGTCTTGCTGGACGACGATTCCACCTTCTTTATCAGAATCATACACTGAATCTATCACCACATATTTCAAGTTCAGCGGATTGTCATGTTCCAACTGCGACAGAGCCACACCTCGAAAGTCTGGCAATTCATACTCTTTACCCTGCCGTGCCACCATCTTGATGAACATAAAGCACAAAAACACAATCACCACCGACACCGCCAACATATACAGGAGGTGCTTAACAAGTGGGTGTTTCTCAAAAAACTGGTTGCTCATACTCTCTTGATAAGATTTTTCTATTTACCGATAACGCAAAGGTGGCACATTTATTGTGTGCACAACTCGCCCAAAAGTGTTGCCGCCGTGCAATCCACCACTCTCACTTCTACATACTGTCCTGGTAGCACCTCATGCCGGTCAAACACTATCACCTTGTTTTGACTGTTCCGTCCGAAAAGTCGTTCCTTGCTTCGGTGCGACTCACCTTCGACCAACACTTCATACACCTTGCCAATCTCCTTACGGTTGTTTTCAAGAGCTATTTGGCCTTGAAGGGCGATTATCTCCTCCAAACGGCGAGTCTTCACACCATCCGGCACATCATCGTGCAG
>CAZTVH010000008.1:0-18704 GCA_964616965.1 uncultured Bacteroidaceae bacterium
GTCATACCGTGATTTTTTGTTATTTTTGCAGTTGCAAAATTAGTCAAAAAAATTCAATTACTCACAAAAATAAACAACTTTTTATGAAGAAAAAATGCCTTCCCTTCATCGGAATTCTGTTAATCAGTGCATTATCAGCCATCGCATTTTCCGCTTGCGACAAAGACACATGGTGCTATTTGGACGTCACTGTGATTGATTCCAAGTACAACAACGCCCCTGCAGCCGGTGCTTGGGTGAAAACACAGTATGTAAAGAAAAACGACGCAGACCCCATGAACAATATTGTCGGCACCATCTCCGACACCGGCCAGTGCAATGAAAACGGCATCTATCGGACCCGTTTTGCTGCCCCTGCCATCTTCACCATCATAGCCCGTGTGGATGACCCCGACACAATCAACGTCAACAAGCACTACTATCGAGAAGGTGAGAAATCCGTCCGCCTCAAGGAAGGCGAGGTTGTCACTGCCACGGTCAAGATTATTGGCGATAAGATTTTGGGACTCGCCAACTTCCAAGAGATTTAATCCTCACATACAGATTTCCGCCCATGCAACTTTCTGATAAAGACCGCAATCAAATTGTGGCATTGGGACTGACCGAAGCCGATGTGGCACAACAAATCGATAATTTCCGCAAAGGATTTCCCAAGACCAACCTGGTGGAGGCTGCCACCGTGGAAAACGGCGGAATCCTACGGCTCGACGACCAGGCCATAAACCGTTATACCAAGTATTACAAGCAGCTGTCAAAGGACAAGAGAATACTCAAGTTTGTGCCTGCGTCGGGTGCCGCCACACGCATGTTCAAAGAGCTCTACTCCTTCACCTCCACCTATTTCGGAGTCTACTACAATATCGAGAAGGAGCATCCATCAGTCAAGGAGTTTCTTGAAAAGATACGTACTTTCGCCTTTTTCAACGACTTGGTGGCTTGCATGGAAAAGGCCAACGCCGACTTTGACGACTACATGAACCGTGGCGACTACAGCACGGTCATCAACTTCTTGCTCAAAGAACAATACATGGGCTATGGCAGCCTGCCTAAGGGACTGCTGAAATTCCACAAATACGGACATCTACAGCGCACCCCATTGGAAGAGCATATCGTCGAGGGAGCCGAATATGCCCGCATGAGCGACGGCACCGTAAACCTCCACTTCACCGTATCGCCCGAACACCGCGCCCTATTCCGCAAAAAGATTGCCGAGGTGAAAAGATACTATGAAGAGGCCTTCAACATCAAGCTGAACATCAGCTTCTCAGAGCAAAAGCACTACACTGATATCATCGCCGTTGACGAACAGAACAACCCTATCCGTGACGAAGAGGGCAAACTGGTATTCCGTCCCGGCGGACATGGCGCACTCATTGAAAACCTCAATGAGCAACGTGCCGACCTCATCTTTGTGAAGAACATCGACAACGTGGTGCCCGACTGGATGAAGCACTCCACCATTGTATACAAGAAAGTACTCGCAGGCCTACTCCTCAGCCTCCAAAAACAAACCTTTGAATACCTGCAGGAACTTGACAAAGGTGTCTCTGCCAAAGAATTGAAGAAGATTGAGAAGTACGCACAAGAGCAACTGCAAATCAACCTCGACGACACCTATCGCCAAGGTACCGAACGCCAGCGTGCCCAACAGCTACACGACCTACTCAACCGGCCCATGCGCGTGTGCGGCATGGTGAAGAACCAAGGCGAGCCCGGCGGCGGCCCATTCTTCACGCTCAACACCCAAGGCGTTAAGAGCCTTCAGATTGTAGAAACGGCACAAATCAATAGCAAGGATTCCGAGCAAGCAGCCATACTTGCCAACGCCACCCATTTCAATCCTGTCGACCTTGTCTGCGCTACCAAGAACTATCGTGGACGCTACTTCGATTTGAGGAAGTATGTCGACCCTGCCACAGGGTTCATTAGTAAAAAGAGCAAAGGAGCCACTATCCTCAAGTCGCAGGAGCTGCCCGGTCTTTGGAACGGAGCTATGGCCAATTGGACAACTATCTTTGTCGAAGTGCCACTAGCCACCTTCAACCCCGTAAAGACCGTCAACGACCTTCTTCGCAAAGAACACCTCGAAGGTTGACGGAAGTCACAAATACAAATGTAAAGGCAGAGCGTAGTGCCCTGCCTTTTTCTATCTACAGGATGATGTATCACACAGATGTAAGAGAGCTAGAAGTGCGTGGCTGCAGCGAGGGAGACATTGACAAGGTGCTGGCATTGGAGGCGGAAGTGGTGGCACACTTGGAGCGTCCCGATTTGCTGCGACGCAACACTGAGGAGATGTGGAGTACCTGCCTGCGGCCTCCCCATTTATGCCTTGGGGCATGGTCTGGGAAATCTTTGGTGGCTCTAGCGGTGCTATATGTACCAGAGGATGGCGACGGCGAGGCATTGGCACCGATGCTGCAAACCGCCAGCACAGATGGGTGCCGGGCCGCCCACTTCAAAATATGTCTCGTGCACCCCGACTGGCGAGGACATCACCTCCAAGTGCTATTGGGACAACAGTTGCACTCTGAAGCCCGTCAGCGAGGGTACAACCTATTGTGCGCCACTGCGTCGCCACACAACACTGCCAGCATACGAAGCCTCCAACGGTTGGGCTACCGTGCCGACCACACGGTGCAAAAATATAGCTCGGAACGCATTCTTTTCTATTATTTCAATTAATTTGCGTAACTTTGCAGTACAATCCAGCCCTCCAACGGGCTGAGGAAATCGGTCATAACAACCACTTAATGAAACATCTGACTGCAAAAATAGCAATCACTTTGGCTTGTGCAATTATACTATTGCACGCTTTTGTGCCGCACCATCACCACGACTGTGCAGAGAAAGTGGGGTTTGTTTTTGAGACCGAAATCAACTGCCATTACAACCACCAGCATCACACCCACGATTGTGACGAGCATCATTCAGACCATCCTTTTGACCGCTGCCGCCTTGCCGACATGCTCTCGCACCTAGTGCTGAACACGAAAGAGGACGACAACCTGATGGCACTAGTGGTAAAGGCAGAGGTGTATCATCTCGTTTTGGCCATTCTGCCCACGACAGATGCGGCTATCGTGGCTGCCGAGTGCTGTAACACCTCGCCCGCCCACCCCGATATGTCATGGGCATTGCCATTGCCGCCACTGGCTGGCGGGCATTCGATGCGGGCACCACCATTGTGTGCCTAGCCTCCAAATGTGGCATACACACTTTGCCACTCCCGTACTTTTATTATTTTCGGCCGATAGGCCACAACCAATCAATTTATAGCAATATGAAGAAGATGATTTCTATCATGGTTGCCGTGTGTATGGTAGGCACCATGATGTCATGCCATCACAAACATGAGCATGAACACGAACATAACCATGCTGAAGCCCACGAACACGACCACGAACACAACCATGGCCACGGGCACCACCATGACCACGGACACAGCCATTCGCATGGAGCCAACGTGGTGGCTTTTTCCAGCGAGCAAGGGGAGAAAGTGGGGCTTACACTGGAGAAGGTATCCCCCAGTACATTCGGGCAGGTTATCAAGACCTCGGCACAGGTTTTACCATCTCAGGGCGACGAACGCGAGGCCACAGCCAGTGCCTCTGGCGTGGTTTCATTCACCAATCCCAACTTGGTGGAAGGTGCCGCCGTCAAGGCTGGACAACAACTTTTTACCATCGAAAGCAACAGCATGGCAGACAACAACATGAGCGTACGCTACCAAGAAGCTGCCGCCAACTACAACGCTGCCAAGATGTCTTACGAACGGAAGCAGCGTTTGGCGGAGGACAAGATTGTGTCGCAAACCGACCTGGAGCAAGCACGCGCCACCTACGAGGCCGCTAAGGCTGTATACGACAACCTCAAGGGTAATTTCTCTAAAAATGGAGCCGTGGTCCGTGCCCCCATCAGCGGCTATGTTCAACGCATCCATGTCAGCAATGGAGGCTATGTGGAGGCAGGCCAATCGGTGGTGACCGTGACGCAGAACCGCGACCTACAGTTGCGTGCCGAGGTGCAACCCCGCTACTACAACTGCCTAAAGAACATCCGAGGAGTAAACATCCGTATACCTGGTGACAGCAAAACATACACATCCGACGAACTAGGCGGCACATTGGTATCCTACGGCAAAGCCACAGACGCAGACTGTCCGTTGGTACCCATCACCTTCCGCATTCGCAATGTGGGGCAACTGTTGAGCGGCAGCTTTGTGACCGCCTACATCATTACCCAGTCGGACAGAGAGGTACTATCCGTACCCAACGAAGCCATCGTCGAGGAGATGGGCAATTTCTTCCTTTTTGTCAAAGTGCACGAAGGAGAATATGAGAAACGGTTGGTGACGCTGGGTGCCACCGATGGCATCCGCACCGAGGTGACAACTGGCCTGCAAGCAGGCGAGGTTGTAGTGGCAAAGGGAGCCTCGATGGTACGCCTTGCACAGAACAGCTCTGCCCTTGACCCCCATGCCGGACATGTCCACTAACCCTTTAGCACATTCATACCATGAAACATAAACAATCTGTCACAATAATCGCACTCCTCTTCTTCACCGCAGGAGCGATGGCACAGCCACGCTACAGCCAAGTGTTGAAACATGCCGAGGAACACAACCCAACACTCCAAGCGGCTGCCATGAAAGCCGAGGCCGAAAAAGAGGCTATCCAAATGGGGTCTCTGCTGCCCGATCCCGAAGTAGAGGCGGCCTATTTCTGGGGTGCACCTACGGAAATGGGCAAACGGTGGGACCTTAGTGTCTCACAAACGTTCGAAATGCCTTCAGTGCTGGTTCGAAAAGCTCGTCTGCTTGACCTTCAGGAACACGCAGCTGAAATCAACTACAGCGTGATACGCAAGGCGTTGCTCCTAGAGGTGCAACAGGAATGCGCTGACTGGATATACTATCACGGAGTGTCGCAGGTCTATTCTCGCCATTGTGCGGCAGCCCATCGGCTGGCACAACTATACGAAAGACGCTACTCTGTGGGCGACTGCTCGATATTGGAATACAATAGGGCAAAAATGCACCTTGCTGCAATGCAAAGCAAGTCGGCTCAAATATTTATGCAGGAAGACCATGCCGTACACGACCTTCATATCTTGGTTGGCGACGAGACGTTCACGTTCTCACAGCAAGACTATGAACCAGTGGTCGTTGAGCCCAGTTTCGAAGACTGGTACGAACGGTTTGAGATGCGCAACCCCGATTTACGGATGCTTGCCAACCAGGTAGAAGCCAGCCAACAACGGCTACAACTAAGCCGTGCGCAATGGTTTCCAACGGTGAGTGTGGGGTACGCTTCCGAAAACCATGTTGGCGAAAATTTCCGAGGCATCACGCTAGGACTGACACTGCCCATACTGAGCCAGCGGCGGGCCGTACGTGCCGCACGACTTGAAGCCGAAGCCGCACAGCAGGCATTGACGGCTGAACGAGGACGCCTTTTCGAACACCTCCGCTGCATGTTCCACCGCCATGCAGCACTGATGCACAATGTTGAGAACCTCAAGGCCGCACTCCGTCAATACGACAGCCAAGAATACCTCGAACGGGCTTTGGAAGAAGGCGAGATAACGCTGGAGCAATACTTGCAGCAGGCTGAGTTCTATCTGGAAGTAGAGCTTCAAATCTGGGAGGTGTCGCACGACCTGGAGCTGCTCCACCTAACCCTTTATGCCGTGGAGCTATGAACCACCCTTATCACTTTAAAAGACTACAACTATGTTCAACAAGATAATCCGTTTCAGTTTAGAGCATAAGCTCTTCATCATAGTGGCGGGAATACTGTTGATGGTGGCGGGACTATGGTCAGCCAACCGCACCGACATCGATGTGTTCCCCGACCTGACCGCACCACAAGTGGTGGTGATGACCGATGCCCACGGCATGGCACCCGAAGAGGTGGAACGATTGGTCACATTCCCCATCGAAACAGCCGTCAACGGTGCCACCAATGTGCGCCGTGTGCGTTCCACCTCATTGCAGGGGTGCAGCTTCGTGTTTGTAGAATTCAACTGGGGTATGGATGTTTTCCGCGCCCGCCAGATTGTTAGCGAAAAAATGGCAACGCTAGCCGAACAACTGCCCGAAGGCATCACCCCTGTGTTGGCACCGCAAAGCAGCGTCATGGGTGAAATACTATTCGTCTCGCTCCAAGTAGACACAGCAGAACACACCACCTCTCCCACCAACCAACAGGAGTTACGCACCATTGCCGAATGGGTGGTCAAGCCTGCCATATTGGGCACTAGCGGCGTATCGCAAGTAACCATTATTGGTGGCGACTACAAGCAATATCAAATCATTGCCGACCCCATCCGTATGCAGGCATATGGCGTGACGATGGCTAACCTCGAAGAGGTGGGCAGCACACTCAGCGACAACTCAGTAGGCGGAGTCATCCGCGACTACGGAAACGAGTACGCCCTGCGTGGCATGGCCCGTACCTGCAACCTCGAAGAACTGGGCAGCACTTTTGTGACCATGCACAACGGACATCCCGTGCGCCTCAGCGACGTAGCCGAAGTGTGTGTCGGCTCGGCCCCAAAATTGGGCTACGCCTCGTGCAATGCACAGCCAGCGGTCATCCTTTCCATTTCTAAACAGCCAAATATTAATACTCTACGCGTTACCGAGAATATCGAAGCCAATTTGGCAAACATCGCCAAGACGCTGCCCCCGGACGTGAAAATGAACACCAAGATTTTCCGTCAGGCCGACTTCATCGAGTCGTCCGTAGGCAATGTGGGCAAGGCTCTGCTAGAAGGTGCCATTTTTGTCATCATTGTGCTCTTCCTCTTCCTGGGCAGCTTCCGCACCACCCTCATATCCATCATTGCTATTCCCCTGTCGCTGCTCGGTACGGTGCTCTGTCTCTACCTATTAGGATATGAAATCAACACTATGACCCTCGGCGGTATGTGCATCGCCATCGGCTCGCTAGTCGACGACGCTATCATCGATGTTGAGAATGTCTACAAACGGTTGCGACAGAACCACCAACTACCACGCGAGCAACGCCAACCCGCCATCGAAGTGGTTTTCCAAGGGTCGTCAGAGATTCGCAGTTCCATCATCCACGCCACCTTTATCATTATGATTACCTTCGTGCCACTCTTCTTTGTGAGCGGACTCGAAGGGCGCATGCTCAAACCCCTAGGCGTTGCCTACCTCATTGCGCTAGCCATGTCATTGCTCGTTGCCATGACGCTGACCCCCTTGCTCTGCAAACTAATCCTCTCTGACGAGGCTTACCTCAACCGCCAACAAAAGGACAGTCGCATTGCCACATGGCTTGCCAAACTCTATCGACGCGCCTTGCAATGGGCTTTTCGACACAAAAAGCCTGTCATCGGCACTACTGCCCTGCTCCTTGTCGTGTCCATAGGTCTCCTCTTCACCATGGGCCGAGATTTCTTACCCACCTTCAACGAAGGCTCCCTCACCATTGCCGCCGTTGCCAAGCCCGGCATATCGCTTGATGAAAGCAACGCCTTGGGCAATCTGCTAGAAAAGGAACTCCTTTCCATTCCCGAAGTGACCTCCACTTCACGCCGCACGGGACGTGGCGAACTTGACGAACATTCCCAAGCCACCAACGGTGCCGAAATTGATGTCAACTTCACCCTCTCCGACCGCAGCAAAGAGGAGTTTATGTCCGATGTCCGTGCCCACCTTGCAGCGGTACCCGGTGTTGTCACCAGCGTAGGCCAACCCCTCGGACACCGCATTGACCACATGGTCAGCGGCACGCAGGCCACCATCGCCATCAAGGTCTTCGGTACCGACCTCAGCCAACTTTATCTTATTGGTAACAAGATTAAAAATGCTGTTTCCGACATTGAAGGACTCGTCGACGTGAATGTCGAACAGCAAACCGAAACACCCCAGCTACAGGTACGCGCCAACCGCGACATGCTTGCCCAATATGGCATCACAACGTCACAGTTCAACCGCTTTGTCGAGACAGCCTTCAACGGTCTCACCGTAGGCAGCATCTACGAGGGGCAACGCAGTTTCGACCTTGTGTTAAAACAACAACCCACTACCAATACTGTCGACAACTCTGGAACACCCACAATCAACGACGTCCGCGATGCCCTTATCGACACTCACAATGGTGGGAAGGTTCCTCTCGGCGTGGTAGCCGAAGTGGTCTCCGTTGGAGGTCCCAACACCATTTCGCGCGAGAACGTGCAACGCAAACTCGTTGTCTCTGCCAACGTCAGCGGCCGCGATGCCATCGGTGTGGTAGAAGACATCCGATCCACCCTCGACAAACAGCTACAACTCCCCGAAGGCTACCGCATCGAATACGGCGGACAGTTCGAGAGCGCCAAAGCCGCCACCCGCACTCTCATACTAGTATTCCTAATGGCACTGGTCATCATCTACCTATTGCTTTACACCGAGTTTCAAAATCTCTCGCTCTCGCTCATCGTGCTACTCAATCTGCCACTGGCACTCATCGGTGGAGTGCTTGCCATCAAACTCGGCTCCAACATCCTCAGCATCCCTGCCATCATCGGGTTCATCACCCTCTTCGGCATCGCCACCCGCAATGGCATCCTACTCATTGCCAAATACCAGCATCTGCAAACCCATACTACCACCGACACCCAGTTATCGCTCCGCGACCTTATCATGCAAGGCTCTGCCGACCGTTTCAACCCCATCATCATGACCGCCCTTACCACCGCGCTCTCACTAGTGCCTATGGTACTTGCTGCCGACCATCCCGGCAACGAAATCCAAGCCCCCATGGCCGTTGTGGTCCTCGGTGGCCTCATCACCTCCACTCTACTCAACATCTTCGTCATTCCCATTGTTTACGAATGGTATGCCAACAAGCAATCCAACCACGACAGATGAAACAGACAACCCTTTGCTATCTGGAGCGCGACAACCAGTATCTGATGCTCCATCGTATAAAGAAAGAGAACGATGCCAGCCACGACAAATGGATTGGCGTAGGCGGCAAATGCGAGGCTGACGAAAGCCCCGACGAATGTATGGTTCGCGAAGTCAAGGAGGAGACGGGGCTCACCGTCCTTTCCTGGCGCTACCGTGGCATCGTCACCTTCATCAGCGACATCTGGCCTTGTGAATACATGCACCTCTTCACCGCTTCGCAATGGAGCGGTGAGGAGTCTGCCTGTGACGAGGGAGACCTTGCGTGGATTGACAAGCAACACCTTTTCGACCTCACCCTATGGGAAGGCGACAAGATATTCCTACGCCTGCTTGCCGACCCCGACCAGCCCTTCTTCTCACTAAAACTTGAATACAGGGGTGACAACCTCGTTGCCGCCAAACTCGACGGACACCCGCTAGCTCTTGCTACTGCCGCTCATAAAGAGTGACATGCACCGTGTCGCCAAAACTCTTTCCTATCCTTTGTCGTATATCCTTGCGCACGCCAATAATATGGCAAGGCGTGCCCATGCGCACCACTTGCCCGTCGTAAGGCTCGCCGTCGAACGTGGCATGTACCGACAAACGTCCTTTACCGAAGAGTGCTTTTATATCGTATGGCACCTCCACATAAGCGGCATCCATAGTTCCGTTCTGTATTATCACAGCATCGAACTCCAACACCGCGGGTTTATTCATAACTCCTAGCCTATCCACCGATCAAACTATCTTCTCAATGGACGCAACTGAATTATTCCTGCCCCTTCTTCGCGATAAGCGGGCTGCGACATGCCTATGTCGGCACCAATGTATGTGGGGTCACAAACCAGATACTTCTTGCCGTCCACTTCAAAGTAGGCTCCCTGCACATTATCATTTGGCAAACACACTGCTGTGGCTATGTGGTCGGGATAGTCCAGCAACACCACATCCAGCCCCAGCAAATAGCGTACCAGATAGGCAAACAATATCGAGCGGTCCTCGCAGTCATTCTTGGGGTAGTAGAAATTCTCCTCGCAGAAGAAAGGTTTCTCAAATCCAAACTGGTCATCGTCGGTCTCATATTCGAACCCATAGTGCATATAGCTCAACAATGCTGCCACGGCCTCCCGTTGTCCTTTATCCTTTACCAACGGTCTGAATGACTGCTCCACTCGGTCGCGAAAGCTTTTGTCCACGTCAGCATTGGCATATACCGTAATATCCACCTGTGGATAGCTTGCATAAAAGTCCATCAAATTCAGGTTCACCGGCATTTCAATGTCCTTATAAGTGTATGGCGAAGGCGACTGCCTCTGCGTGAACCTTGGGCTTTTGACAATATCCATCTTAAAAGGCAGATGTGCATATTCATAAGAACATGTGTATGTATACACTTTGCCCTCCAATGTCCGCTGCCCATTCCCAGGCATAAACAGATAGTACTGCTTCCCCTTCATAGTAACATACGACACACCATACACGTTGCAATCCAGCACCAACATACATGCCAGTCCTTTGGGGGTGCGGGCTATGCGTGCGTCATATTCCATCTGATTGAGCAGAAACACTGTGGCAACCACCTGCATGTCGACGTTGTCAAAGAGTTCTGAGGCCGTACGGCACGTCATGTCATACATCGCCCAGTCGTTCAAGTTCATACTCTGTTGTTGTGACAGCAGTCTTTCAACAGTACCCTCCAATCCGCATTTGGCCAAATCTTGCATTAATTGGCTGACCGATTTCTCTGAGTTGTCTGGCAGCGTACATTGTTCCAACTTTTGGCTTAACGGGGCTCTTACATCGATGCTCTGTTTAAAGAAAGGCACCTTCACCATTGTCGTCTCCGACGGGGCTGTTGGCACAGGCAGTTGGCGTGGCTGTGGCGTATACTCTGGAGGCGGCAGCACCTGCCTTGCAGGCAGCTTTTCTGGCACTGGCTGCCTTGGGCTACCCGCCTGTGGCTTGGGAGCTTGGGGCAGTGTAGTGGGTTCTGGCTTGCGCGGACGCTCTTTGGGCTTATTCACCTCAAACGGAGTCCACTTCCCCGCCACGGCACGGGCAAAACGGGCATTGGCACTATCGCGGAAATGGTCGTAATTCTTTTCTGTCTGCTCCATAAACTGGTCGAAACTGCTTTGGTCCAACCAGCCGCTGTCCACCTCTGGCAGCCACTCGTCCACCTGTGCGGCGACGGTCGTGGCTGCCATCAGCAGTGCTATTATCAGCATAATCTTTTTCATAAGGCCGATACTCCTCTTTTAGGCTTTGGGTTGCTTTACTTTACACCCTCGCGCACGATGCCGTCCAACAGTTTCTCGTGTTCGGGCTTGAAGGTATCCAACTCCTCTTGCAGCTGTTTTTTGGCATCCTGCAACACCATGTTGCGCACCTCTTCCGTGTTGTACATCACCACCACATGCACCTCATAGTTCTTGTTGCTCAACACACGGTAATACTCCTGCGCCACAATCACACGGTTCAGTTTCTGCGCCACCATTAGTGTGCTCTTCTCCAGCACCTTGGTAATCGAGGCAGCCTCCTCAGCCGAAAGGCTCGAATTGGCAAGGTCCATCTTGGCCTGCGACATCACCGTGGTCTGTATCTGCTGCGCCAGTCTCACCTTGGCCACGTTCGTTGC
The DNA here is from genome assembly GCA_964616965.1 of uncultured Bacteroidaceae bacterium. Classification (GTDB taxonomy): domain Bacteria; phylum Bacteroidota; class Bacteroidia; order Bacteroidales; family P3; genus Colimorpha. Next base: position 11,547 of record CAZTVH010000008.1, read on the forward strand.
CTCCATCTGTGCAGCGGTATAGCTGTTGCCAACAGCCAGATTCGTCGCCACCAAGTACTTTGGCATTCCAGTCTCGTCGCGCTCGCTCACCCGTGCGTAGTACTCCTCCAGCTGTCGCTGAATGGGAATCGACATCGTCAAGAAACCCTCTTTCTCAAGTCTCTTAGCCTCTTTCTTGGCATCCTTCTTCTGTGCACGGCTCTGTGCCTCGGCGGGTGTTCCCAACATCAATACTGCGGCCATTACGACCATTCCAACCATTTGTGCAATTTTTTTCATAGTAGTAGATTTTTTGTTGTTAATATTCTTTATTGGTGGACATCTCTTATGCCCTTTCGACTATATATAGGCAGTTTTTTCTATCAATCTATCATCGGCACACATTTTTTTTCTTCCATTTTCTTCATATAGCCTATTTCACTATCCCTATCAGCCCATATTGCATGGCACGATCCTTCGACTTGATGCTCCATAGCCATTGCACAAATTGCTCGTAACTAAAATCTGGACGGTCGTAGGGTATCTTCTTCTTCAGTGCCACAACAAACAGCACATTGTACTCAACTGGTGCCGTACCGTCGTTGGTAGGCTCCAACTTTTGCGGATTACCCACCAAACAGTCTTGCGGTAGCTTGGGGAAATGATATACGCTGTCAGCATGAAACAGCCTGTCACCGTACTTACCCACCATCGGGTACAGCTGTCCGCCCTCTGCCTGTGGACTGTTAGGCGGGGCAAACCAAAAAAGACGCAGGTAGCAGTCCTTCGAAACTTCTATGCCAAACTCCACCGCTTCACCTTCGCGGTACACTGGGCGCAGCCCCGTCACCCGCACTCGAAACTCCTCATCTTCCACCTCGTCCATCAGCACCTCGGCGCGTATGCGAGCCTTCACCTGCACCATGCCGTTCACCAGGTTCGTATCGCACTCCGCACGCTTCACGCGCACTCTACCATCCAACATCAGCAGGCTCAATTCTGCTGCCACATGCTCTCGTGCCACCGTGTTGTCGGTTCCAACAAACACGATGCCCTGCGAATGCACCGCCTCTGCCACACCCGCCTCCAACAAGGCATTACGCTTGGCCTCATACATGGCATCTTGGGTCACCACACGCACATCGTTCCCCACCTTCATGCCCTCGGCTGTGACAACTTTACTGTGCTGCGCCATCATCGAAAGCGTCATAACTATATACAATCCTAGTATCGAATACTTCCTTATCATAATATTTCCCCTTTTCTTTTATGGTAAGCTCTTAAAACCAGTTTCTTCTATTTCTTCCTTACAGGCCTTAACCTGCAAACCAATGTTTCACTAACGATGTTGACATTCGGCGGTCACACCCCATTTAGACAACACCACAACCCACTTCAACGGCTTCAACTATTATCTCTTTCTTTTCTTTGTTTTCGTGCATTAATAGGATAGGGTAAGCCGCAGGCCGATTCTGTCGAACTTGAAAGAGGGGGTGATTTGGTTACGGCTAAACACACGACTGTCATCCTCCGAATCAGACCATCCTCCTCCTCGCGACACACGTGCCGACCCCGTACTTGGCCCCTTTGGATTGGTCTGTGGCTCGCTGCTATAAAACCCATACCAGTCATTACACATCTCCCACTCATTACCACTCATGTCGTACAATCCAAGCTCGTTGGCCCGTTTCTGCTTCACGGGGTGGGTTTTGTCGTTGCTATTGCCACTATACCATGCCACCTCGTCAAGATTATTGCTTCCGGCATACCTATATCCCCTACTCCTGCTTCCTCCCCGTGCCGCATACTCCCATTCAGCCTCCGACGGAAGGCGGAAAGCGTGGCCCGTCATGGCATTCAGTTTCTCTATAAAGCGTTGCGCGTCCTCCCACGACACATGCACCGGCAAGTTGTCGCCCTTTGTGCCACTCGGATTGCTCCCCATCACCGCCACCCACAAGGCCTGCGTCACTTCCGTCTGAGCCATATAGTAGTCGTCTAGCGTCACACTGTGTGCGGGTTCTTCAATAGGCATACATGTACCCTTCGCACATCCCATCGTGAATGTGCCGCCCTTGACATACACCATCGTGAAACTGACACCACCCACCGTAAAGGTCTGATTACTGCCCTGCCACACTGCCTTTATCTTAAAGCAGACGCTATTGCTCTGCAGCTTGTCGCGGTCGCTCAACACATCCCACACGGCGCAACGTTCTTTACCCGCCGACACCTGCAACCCCACATGGCCACTCACATGTCCTATAGGGCTGCTCTCGTAACTCTTGCCTCCGTCGGTCGAAAGATATATGGTCACAACAGACGTCTCCGACAGGTCGTAGTATATCTTCACCAGCTCACCATCTTGCACAAAGCGGGCATTACTTACCTTTTGTGCCAACGCCACATTGCCCAAGGCAAGCAGCACCACGACAAACATCACTTTCTTCATAGGGCTTGTTTTATTATGTTTTCTTTACTTTACTGTCCATTTCTTCCATGCGTCGCCCACTGTGGTAGACACAATGATGGTGGGCTCCTGCGTACGTTTCAGCTCGTTCCATGCCGTTCGTGCCGTGTTGTTCTTCACGTCGTCGAACAGCTGTCCCCAATTGCCATTGCCCTGACTATTCTTCAACGCTTTCAGAAACTCGTAGGTGAACACATTGTGCTGCTGCTGAGGAAACGCGTTGGCTGTTTGCGACTGCGACGAGGCGGTGAGCAATATGATATTGCCCGTGAATGTGGTCTTCACATCGTCTACCAGCCGCAAGCCCGACGAGTTCTCACTATATTTGAGCATCTGGTTGTTTTCCGTCGCCCCGCTGAAACACGATTCGAGATAGACAACCAGTTGGTTGGGATTGGACTGCTCAAACTGCCGCATCATCCAGTTGCGGCTTACACCTGTCTGCTGTAGGCGCAACGAACTGCCGTCGACAGGCATCAGGTAGGCATCTGCCACAGTGGGGTCTTGGTCGCGCATACCATGACCAAAATAGAAGAAGATAAAACGGTCGTTGGGATTATAGCGGATGGTACGGGCAAAGTCCTCGACAGCCGCCTGCATCTCGGCATTGGTGCGGTCTTCTAGCAGCTGCACATTCTTCTCAGGCACGCCCAAGGTACGCACACAGTATTCGCGAGTCATCCTGCCGTCGCTCAAGGCGGTAGATACCTGTTGCTCCTTGCGGTAGTGCTGATTGGCCACAATCATCACATGCAGTGTGCTGTTGCTGGCGGCAGCACGCGGTATGTCGCGGTCCACGTCCGAACCAAGCGATGCCACCACTATCTCTTCCTGCGTCTCCTCGATTGGGGTGAAGGCTGTGCGGTCTGCCACAGTCTGCTCACGCAAGTCGAATTGAAGCTGACCATTCTTGCTGTATTTTCCATATCGTTCGCTGACGCGGACAGTGACAGGCAGGGTGTTTGGCGTGTAGCTCTGCGGCACGATAAAGGTATATTGGATGGTGTGCGACTGGCCCGATGTCATTTGGGCATTGTGCAGGCCATCCTTCTCATTGAGTTGGTACACCCCTTCGGGCAATTCCAGACCCACATTGACCTGCTCGGCAGAGCCATGTCCCGTATTCTGCACCAACACCTGTATATTGTAGGGCATGTTTTTTGCTAGCACTACAGCCCCATTTTCGACAATATGGCCACGAAATTCTACCATAGGTGCCTGAAAGGCGCGGGTGGCAACCGTCACCGGCACCTCGGGGAGGTTGAAGCCGTTGGGCTCCTCAATGCTGAGGAGGTACTCGACCGCACCATCCTTGGTGTTCATGTCCGCCTCTAGGGGAAACTCCACCGTGTAGACCTCGCCCACTTTGAGAGTGGGGAGCTTCACATCGCGCACGGCAACGCCCTGCACCTTGCCCTTGGCACGGATACGCCCTACCAGGGCAAGTCCTTCGCCCATGCCGGCATTCTTCACCTTAAGGCTCAACTTGCAATGCTCGCCCGCATCAATGGCACGGTTGCCCGAAGGCTCGCTGAACTCCACCTTCCCCACCAGTTGGAGAATAGGGGGCTTCACCTCTTTGACTATGCTGAGGCTCCCCACCGGTGTGACCGCTTCGCTCTGTGCCTGCATCGTCTTGCCTGCCATCAGTAGCAGTACCAGACATATTGTAGTAATGATATTGACTCTTTTCATATCAGTGGGATTTCTATTTGGTCATTTGGATTATTATACCTTCACGTCTCATGCTCTGTCCCTCAACGAAAAAGCCGACAAACATCCAATGCAATTCCGGCTGTCCTTGCAACACAGAGGCAGGGAGCGTATACTCGCTTCGGCCTGTCAGGTCACGCTTATGCAACACCGTCCCTTCATCATCGGTTATCACCAGTCGGAGCACCGTGGCATTGCTTTGCCAACGGAAGGTGATGCTTTTCCCTGCAACACACTCCTCGCGATACCGCTGTGGGAAGTCCAATTCCAACATTGGCTGCCCCGGTGTTGCGACGGCCTTCGAAGCCGTGCTATGCTCCTGACGCTGCAAGGGGAGCGATGGCAGAGACTCTTCGGCCACCTTGGATGCCCTCCGCTTGGCAGTCTGCGGTTCCTCGCCAGTCACAGCCGGCTCATCATCTTCCCATGCCCAACCCATGACGTCCGGCTCCTCGTCTGTCACGGCAGGCACATGGGTATCTGCAACAACCGGCCCTTGGTTGACACCGTTAGGCTGATACCACAACACGCCCGCTACCAGCACCAATGCCACCACTGCCGCAGCCGCCCAGTAAACGGGACGGCGATACCACGGCACCAGCGGCACTGCCGCCTGTTTCCTGCCTGGCAACGATGCCGCCACGGTCATGTCAAGCAGCTCGTCGAGATGCTTGGGGTCCTCTTTTATCCAAGCCTCCACAACAGCAGTGTCCTCAGGCGAGGCCGTGTTGCTGACATAGGCTGCCAATTGTTCGTCGGTGGGGGTTTTTATGCCTGCATTCATTTTATCATTCCTATCGGTTAATTCAAAACATTTTGCGGAAACGTTCCAAGGCTCGTCGCTTGATATTGTACAGGTTGTCGACTGTGATGTTGTGTCTACGCGCTATGTCGGCAGGGTCTTCGTCGCGCAACAGCACAGCCTCCAGAATGTCGCGGTCGCGCGGTGGTCGAAAGTTCTTGAGTATGTTCTTTATATCCATGACTAATGTTGAGATATTGCTGCCCGTGGCCAGTAGTGGCGAATGGTCGTCTATTGATGATATAGGCATATTGTCAGCACTATCTATCATGGAACGCGAAAAATCTTTGAAAAAACGATACGATACCACCGAAAACCACGCCGCAAAAGGCTGGTTGGGGTCATAACGGCGCAGGCGTGTCCAATCGTCGGCACTGAGATAGAGATACAGCTCCTGCACCAAATCGTCCAACTCCACGCCCTTGCTCCCAGCCGCCTTGGCAGCATTGTAGCGCAGCAGCGACTCGTAGTGGTCGTAAAACACATAATGCAACGCTCCGTTATGCCCGCTCATCAACTTCGCAACCATATCGGCATCATCTGTGTACACGAACTTCATAGAGTGTTACATGGTATTATCTCTAATTTATAAACTTGTATTCATCTAATAGGCTTCAAAACCTTCCGTGCGCGCCGCCACCGCCAAAGCTGCCACCGCCAAACCCACCGAAACCGCCCGACGAGCCACCGAAACCGCCAAACCCACCGCTGCGTGGTATGCCGCCCCAGTAGGCCCAGCCACCCCCGTTGTTACGACGGTGCGATGAGCTGTCGTCATCCGTGAAATTATCGTGGTCGTGCGGATGCTTCTTATTGTATTGGGCAGCCAATACAAAGCAGACAACCACCAATAACATCATCACACCCAACCCCACAAACAGCGCACGGCGGTCTTCGCGCTTATACTGCTCATAGCTGTACTCCCCTCGGCACACCGGCTCTATCACCTCCAAGGCGTTGCAGATAGCCCCGTAGTAATCGCCTTCCGACAGCGGGGAAATCATCTCGTCGTCGATGATATGCTTGCAGAAGGCATCGGGCAGCGCACCCTCCAGACCGTAACCGGGCAGCAACGCCACGTCGCCATAATCGTCCGACTGCGCGCGGTTGCGCGACTTAATCAGTATCACCAGCCCGTTCCTCAGGTCTTTCTGACCCACGCCCCACTTGGTGCCAATCCGCGTACCCAACTCCATGATTTCGCAATCGTGCAGCGAAGGGAGAATGATAACCAGTATTTGGTTCGACGTGCTGTCGTCAAAAGCCACCAAACGTTGCTCCAGCTCTATGCGCTCCTGCGACGACAGCACACCCGAATAGTCGTTCACCAACCTATTGGTTGGCTCCGGGCACCACAATTCCTGTGCCGACAACCATATCGGCAACAAGAACAGCAATATGATACATCTTTTCATCAGAAGTCAAACTTCACCTCGACAGGCTCTTCGCTACCCTCAGGGGCGGTAAAATAGCCCTTCTTCTCGAAACCGCAAATGTTGGCAACGATATTGTTGGGGAACACACGCAACTTCCTATTGTAGGCATTCACTGCGTCGTTAAACCGCCCACGCTCTGTGGCTATACGGTTCTCGGTCCCCTCCAGCTGCACCTGCAGGTCTTGAAATCCCTTGGTGGCAGTCAGCTCCGGATAACGCTCCACAATCACGTTCATCGAATGGGTCAAGGCACTCGACAGGGCATCTTGTGCCTTCTGGAACTTGGCCACGTTGGCCTCGCTCAACTCGTTGGCATCCACCTGCACCGACGTGGCCTTGGCACGAGCCTCTACCACCTCGGTCAGCGTGCCCTTCTCGTAATTGGCAGCACCCTGCACCGTCGCCACCAACTGAGGAATCAGGTCGGCACGACGCTTGTAGGCGTTCTCCACCTGTGCCCAGGCCTGCGACACATTCTCCTCGCCATTGATAAGTTTGTTGTTAATGCCGATGCCCCACAAAAAGGCAACCGCAACAATACCGATAACAACAATCCAAACAACACTTCTTTTCTTCATAATAAATAGTTATAAATTACTCTATTAATAATTATCTTGGGACGCACAGCATCTCCGTTTCAAAATGCAAAGATAATCTTTTTTTGTCATATAATAGGTTTTTCAATATACAATAATCAAGTTTGACTAAAGTTTGACAAGTTGTTTTTTGCTCTAGGGGACTTCTAAAAATACCCCGTA
>CAZTVH010000009.1:0-18583 GCA_964616965.1 uncultured Bacteroidaceae bacterium
TGCCCGTACACAGGATCAGGCCGGTAAGATTGTGCCTGTTATCATCACTGTGTATGCCGACAAGTCCTTTGACTTTGTAGTTAAGACTCCCCCTGTTGCCGTCCAGCTGAAAGAGATGTCCAAGGCTGCGAAGGGTTCGTCAGAGCCCAACCGCGTCAAGGTGGCATCCGTGACATGGGAACAGGTGCGACAGATTGCAGAGGCCAAGATGCCAGACCTTAACTGCTTCACTATTGAATCAGCTATGAGCATGGTTGCCGGCACTGCACGCAGCATGGGTATCTCAGTGAAAGGAGAGAACCCTCTTGCGAAGTAAGTAAATGAGTATTAACAGTGGTAGCATCGCCAAGAGGAGCGGTGCGGTGACCACAAAAATGAAGAATCATGGCAAAATTAACGAAGAAACAGAAAGAGGCTTTGGCCAAATTCGACAAGACTCAGGTCTACTCGTTGGAGGAGGCCGTCGAGGTGGTAAAGAACATTACCTACACCAAGTTTGACGCGTCGGTGGACATCGATGTGAGACTGGGTGTTGACCCGCGTAAGGCGAACCAGATGGTGCGCGGTAGCGTGACATTGCCCCACGGCACAGGTAAGACTGTGCGCGTGCTTGTACTCTGCACCCCCGACAAGGAGGAAGAGGCTAAGGCTGCCGGAGCTGATTACTACGGTCTTGATGAGTATATCACCAAGATTAAAGGCGGTTGGACGGATGTGGATGTTATCATTACTATGCCCAGCTGTATGCCTAAGATTGGTGCCCTCGGCCGTATATTGGGTCCTCGTGGCCTGATGCCGAACCCGAAGACGGGTACCGTCACGATGGAAGTCGGCAAGGCCGTTCAGGAAGCCAAGGCTGGTAAGATTGACTTTAAGGTCGACAAGTTTGGTATCATCCATACGGCTGTTGCGAAGATTTCGTTTGAGAGCAGCAAGATTGTCGACAATGCACGCGAAGTGCTTCAGACTATCATGAAACTGAAGCCTGCCGCTGCGAAGGGTACTTATGTGAAGAGCATCTGCATTAGCAGTACGATGAGTCCCGGTGTCAAGGTCGATACGAAAGCCGCCACTCTGTAACAATTAATTATTTGAAAGGTCATTATGAGAAAAGAACAAAAAGACCAGCTGATTGAGCAGTTGTGCGAAGAGATTAAGGCTTATCCGCTTATCTATATTGCTGATATCGGAGGTCTGAACTCTGTGCTCACCAGCAAGCTGCGTAGAGCAGCCTTCCGCAAGGAGGTCAAGCTGGAAGTAGTCAAGAACGCTCTTCTTATCAAGGCAATGGAGCGCACCGGAATGGATTATTCGGAGCTCTTCCCCGTGATAAAGGGCGAGACAGCCATAATGCTTTCGAACACCAACAATGCTCCTGCCAAGCTCATCAAAGAGTTTCGTGAAAAGGAGAAGGGTGCCCAGAAGCCCATTTTGAAGGGTGCTTATGTGGAAGAGAGTTTCTATGTCGGTGCAGAACATCTTGATGCACTTGTCAATATCAAGTCCAAGAACGAACTTATCGCCGATGTGGTGGCTCTGCTGCAGTCCCCGATCAGGAATGTTGTTTCTCAGCTCCAGTCGGGTGCCAACACCATCACTGGTGTTTTGAAAACATTGGAAGAAAAGAAAGCCGAGTAAGGCAAATCGGAGCGGGCTCCGCTAAAAGTCCGCAAACAAACAAATCAATTTATTCGTAAAACAAATTAAATCAATAAAGTCATGGCAGACATCAAAGCTATTGCTGAAGAATTAGTTAACTTAACCGTTAAAGAAGTAAAAGAACTCGCTGACATTTTGAAGGACGAGTATGGTATTGAGCCCGCTGCTGCAGCCGTTGCAGTTGCCGCTGGTCCCGTTGCCGGTGCCGCCGTCGCCGCAGAGGAGAAGACCTCCTTCGACGTTATCCTGAAGGGTGTTCCCGATGCTACCAAGAAACTTGGTGTCGTGAAGGCTGTTAAGGATATGGCCAGTTTGGGTCTGAAAGAGTCCAAGGAACTCGTTGACAACGCTCCTAAGCCCGTTAAGGAAGGTGTGAGCAAGGACGAGGCTGAATCCTTGAAGAAGGCTCTTGAAGAGGCTGGTGCCGAAGTTGAGATCAAATAGTCAATGCTATTGATTTCTACGAGGAATAGGGCCTCCGGTGCAGTCCGGAGTGCCTATTCCTCTTTGCTATGCAAATCGATAGAAAGGCGATAGTGTCTTTTCTGAAGGTGGCATGTTCTCGTTCTCTCCTTTGTGAGCAGTAGCACTACCAAATCTGAATTTTATATTCTTATATATAATTAAAATCAAGTCCCTTGGCTAACAATCAACCTATCGAAGTAGTAAATTTTGCATCTGTACGCAAATATGAATATCCTGATTTCCTCGATATACAGCTTAAATCATTTCAGGATTTCTTTCAGATAGAGACCAACCCCGACAACCGTCTTGACGAAGGTTTGTTCAAGGTTTTCAAAGAGAATTTTCCTATCTCAGATGCGCGTAACAATTTCACGCTGGAGTTTCTCGACTATTTTATTGACCCTCCCCGCTATACGATTGAGGAGTGTATCGAAAGAGGCCTGACCTATAGTGTCCCCCTGAAGGCCAAGCTAAAATTGTCGTGCAACGACCCAGAGAACGAGGATTTTCAGGCAATAGAACAGCCGGTCTATCTGGGTATGATACCCTATATGACACCCAAGGGCACATTCGTTATCAACGGTGCCGAGCGTGTCGTGGTTTCGCAGTTGCACCGTTCACCTGGCGTTTTCTTCGGTACTCAGTTCCATTCCAACGGTACGCAGCTTTATTCTGCCCGTATCATTCCGTTCAAGGGTTCGTGGATGGAATTCACTACCGACATTAATAATGTCATGTATGCCTACATTGACCGAAAGAAGAAACTCCCTATCACCACGTTGTTGAGGGCTATCGGCTATGAGACAGACAAGGATATTCTAGATATATTCTCATTGGCAGAAGAGGTGAAGGTCACCAAAGCCAGTTTGAAAAAAGTTGTTGGTAAGCAACTGGCCGCCCGTGTGGTGGACACATGGACGGAAGATTTTGTTGACGAAGATACTGGTGAGGTCGTTTCGATGGAGCGTACCGAAGTGGTTATTGAGCGAGACAAAGAGATTACCGAGGAAGATATAGAAAAAATTATGGAGCTCGATGTCAAGACGATTCTCGTTAAGATTGAGGATCGCGACGGCATCGACTACTCTGTCATATATAACACGCTGAAGAAAGATACAACAAACAACTCGAAAGAGGCTGTTGAATATATTTATCGTCAGTTGCGTAATGCCGAACCACCAGACGAGGAAACTGCCCGTGGTATTATTGAGAAATTATTCTTCTCGGACAAACGTTACGACTTGGGCGAGGTGGGCCGTTACCGTATTAACACGAAGCTGAACCTTGACATCCCCGACACCACCCGTGTGCTGACCCAGACGGACATAACCTCTATTATCAAGTATCTGATACAATTGATTAACCAGAAGGCTGACGTGGATGATATCGACCACTTGTCGAACCGTCGTGTGCGTACCTCTGGAGAGCAGCTCTACAATCAGTTCGGAGTAGGATTGGCACGTATGTCGCGTACTATCCGTGAGCGCATGAACGTTCGCGACAATGAGGTATTCACTCCTACGGAGTTGATTAACGCCAAAACCTTGTCGTCGGTCATCAATTCTTTCTTTGGCACCAACCAGTTGTCGCAGTTCATGGACCAGACCAATCCCTTGGCGGAGGTGACCCACAAGCGCCGTATTTCGGCTTTGGGTCCCGGAGGCCTGTCGCGTGAACGTGCAGGTTTCGAGGTTCGTGATGTCCACTACACCCACTACGGTCGACTCTGTACCATCGAGACTCCCGAAGGTCCTAACATCGGTCTGATTTCTTCACTCTGTGTGTATGCGAAGATTAATAATCTTGGATTTATTGAGACCCCATACCGCCGTGTTGAGAATGGTCGTGTTGTATTGGACGAAGCACCGACATACTACACTGCTGAATTGGAGGAAAACAAGACTGTTGCACAGGCCACTACCCCGCAGGACGAAAACGGCAATATTTTGGCGCAACGTGTGAAAGCACGTCGTCAGGCAGACTTCCCCATCGTCACTCCTGAAGAGATAGATTTGATTGACATGGGTTCCAACCAGATTGCCTCCATTGCTGCATCGCTTATCCCCTTCTTGGAGCATGACGATGCCAACCGTGCCTTGATGGGCTCGAACATGATGCGTCAGGCTGTGCCCCTGCTTAACCCCGAAATTCCCATTGTAGGAACGGGTATTGAAAAATCGGTTGCGGAGGACAGCCGCGTGCTGTTGAACGCTCTTGGTGATGGTGTTGTGGAATATGTCGACTCCACCAAGATTGTCATCCGACACAATCGTACCGAGAAAGACCGTTTGGTTTCTTTCGATGATGATATTCGCGAGTACAAGCTCACCCGTTATCAGCGTACCAACCATTCTACTTCCATCAACTTGCGTCCTATTGTGAAGAAGGGCGACAAGGTGAAGAAGGGTCAGGTGCTTTGTGAGGGTTACGCCACACAAGGTGGAGAGTTGGCATTGGGCCGTAACATGATGGTGGCATTCATGCCATGGAAGGGATATAACTTCGAGGATGCTGTCGTGATTTCAGAGCGTGTGGTTCGCGAAGACATTTTCACATCTGTCCATGTTGAGGAATACACTTTGGAGGTCCGTGAGACCAAGCGTGGTCTTGAGGAACTCACTCGCGACATTCCCAATGTCAGCAACGATGCAACCAAAGATTTGGACGAGAACGGTATCATCCGTATCGGTGCTGAAGTGAAGGAAGGCGACATCCTTATTGGTAAGATTACGCCTAAGGGCGAGTCGGACCCCACTCCCGAAGAGAAACTTCTGCGTGCCATCTTTGGTGACAAGGCTGGCGATGTGAAGGATGCTTCGTTGAAGGTTCCGCCATCGGTGCGTGGCGTTGTTATTGACAAGAAACTTTTTGCCCGTATTGTCCGCGACCGTAAACAACGTGCCAAGGAGAAGGAGCTGCTTGCCAAGCCCGAAGAGGAGTTCAACAACGAGATTGCCGAGTTGAAGGAGAAGTTGGTGGACCGCCTGCTCATTATACTGGCTGGCAAAACATCCAATGGTGTCTATACGAGCCATAAGGAAGAGCTGATACCGAAAAAGGTTAAGTTCACCTCCAAGGCCCTCAAAGCCATTGACTATACCGAAGTAAGCCCCAACAAATGGACCTCAGACAAGGAGACAAACAACCTTATCAAGGATTTGTTGAACAACTACAATGTCAAGTATCGCGAGATAAACGGACGTTTTACACGTAATAAATTTGCCCTTACCGTGGGTGACGACTTACCTAGTGGCATAGTCCAGATGGCAAAAGTCTATATCGCCATGAAGCGTAAGCTGCGTATCGGTGATAAGATGGCAGGCCGTCACGGTAACAAGGGTATTGTTTCGAAGATTGTTCGTGCCGAGGATATGCCGTTCCTTGCCGACGGTACGCCCGTCGACATCGTGTTGAATCCTCTGGGTGTGCCTTCGCGTATGAATTTGGGTCAGATATACGAGACCGTCCTGGGTTGGGCCGGCAAGAAATTGAACAAGCGTTTCAAGACTCCCATCTTCGATGGTGCCACTCTTGAGCAGATTAACGGCTATATGCGTGAGGCAGGTTTGCCTGAGACTGGACGTACCTATCTATACGATGGTGAGACGGGCGACCGTTTCGACCAGCCTGCTACCGTGGGCTATATCTATATGCTCAAACTCCATCACATGATTGATGACAAAATGCATGCCCGTAGCATTGGGCCATACTCCCTCATCACACAGCAACCCCTTGGTGGTAAAGCCAATTTCGGCGGTCAGCGTTTTGGTGAGATGGAAGTGTGGGCACTCGAAGCATTTGGTGCATCCCATGTGCTTCAAGAGGTGCTCACGGTTAAGTCTGACGACGTTGTGGGTCGTGCCAAAGCTTATGAGTCCATTGTCAAGGGTGACAACATGCCCGTGCCGGGTATTCCTGAGTCGTTCAATGTCTTGGTACATGAGTTGCGCGGCTTAGGCTTAGAGGTAACATTTGATTAATTCGGAATTAAGTCTTTAGATAAAAACTATTCTTAATTCTTAATTCTTAATTCATTATATAAAGATGGCTTTTAAACAAGAATCACAGTTAAAGAACGATTTTAATTCGATAACCGTCAGTTTGGCTTCTCCTGAGTCGATTAAGAAACGCTCGTATGGCGAAGTGACCAAGCCGGAGACAATCAATTATCGTACCTATAAGCCTGAGCGCGATGGACTTTTCTGCGAGAAAATATTCGGTCCTACTCGCGACTGGGAGTGCCACTGCGGCAAGTACAAACGTATCCGTTATAAGGGTATTACCTGTGACCGTTGTGGTGTCGAAGTGACAGAGAAAAAAGTGCGTCGTGAACGCATGGGTCATATCGAACTGATTGTCCCTGTCGCCCACATCTGGTTCTTCCGTTCTTTACCGAATAAGATAGGCACGTTGCTCGACGTTCCTAGCAAGAAACTCGAGCAGGTGATTTATTACGAGAAATATATCGTCCTCCAGCCTGGCAGGGCTATGCTCAACGAGGTGCCCGTGAAAAAACTCGACCTCTTGACTGAGGAAGATTATTACAATGTGATGGAAACATTGCCCGAAGGAAATGAGCAACTTGACGACAGCGACCCTAACAAGTTCATTGTCGGCATGGGTTCAGAGGCATTGTACAAACTGCTTTGTGACCTCGACCTCGACCGCATCAGTTACGAATTGCGCGACCGCGCCTCTAAGGAATCTTCCAACCAACGTAAGCAAGATGCCCTCAAACGTCTGAATGTGGTTGAGTCTTTCCGTGAGAGTCGTAAGCAGATGCAGGCTCGCGGTATGGACAACCGTCCTGAGTGGATGATTATGACTATCATCCCTGTTATTCCACCCGATTTGCGTCCTTTGGTGCCGCTGGATGGTGGTCGTTTTGCTACATCCGACATCAACGAGCTCTATCGCCGAGTCATCATCCGTAACAACCGTCTGAAACGCCTTTTCGAAATCAAGGCTCCCGAAGTCATTATGCGTAATGAGAAGCGTATGCTTCAGGAGGCGGTGGATTCCCTGTTCGACAATAGCCGCAAGGTTTCTAGTGTCAAATCAGAGAGCAATCGCTCGCTCAAGTCTCTCTCCGACTCACTGAAGGGTAAGCAGGGCCGTTTCCGTCAGAACCTTCTCGGTAAACGTGTCGACTATTCCGGTCGTTCCGTTATCGTCGTCGGTCCTGAACTGAAAATGCACGAATGCGGTCTTCCTAAGGACATGGCAAGCGAATTGTTCAAGCCTTTCATCATCCGTAAACTTCTTGAGCGTGGATTGGTCAAGACCGTCAAGTCGGCCAAGCGCGTCGTCGACCGCAAGGATCCTGTTGTGTGGGAAATCTTAGAAAATATTCTGAAGGGTCACCCCATCCTGCTCAACCGTGCTCCTACGCTGCACCGTCTGGGTATTCAGGCCTTCCAGCCCAAACTGGTCGAGGGTAAGGCTATCCGCCTGCATCCGCTTGTCTGTACTGGCTTTAATGCCGACTTCGATGGTGACCAGATGGCCGTCCACGTCCCACTGGGCAATGCCGCAATCCTCGAAGCGCAGTTGTTGATGCTCTCCACCCATAACATCCTTAACCCTGCCAATGGTGCTCCTATCACCGTCCCGTCGCAGGACATGGTATTGGGTCTGTACTACATGACCAAGCCCCGCCGCACCACTGACAAAGAGGTGGTCAAGGGTGAAGGTTATCGCTTCTACTCCCCCGAAGAGGTGATTATTGCGTACAACGAGAAACGTGTCTCTCTGAACGCCTGCATTAGCGTTAAGATTGACGCAGGTGGTCGCGACGAGCATCAATTTGTCAAAACTGACAACACTTTTACTGAAGTCATCAAAGATAAAGACGGCAATTTGCTTACCGACATTGATTGCAGTACCCCGGCCGAAATAGCCGAACGGAGCCGTACTGAATACGAAATCCGTCGCGACAATGATGGCAACCCCATCCTTGATGCAAAGGGACACTATATCAAGACCGACCGCATTCGTACCACAGTGGGCCGTGTTATCTTCAACGAGGTTGTGCCTAAAGAGTATGGCTACGTCAATTTGGTGTTAGGTAAGAAGTCTCTCCGCGACATCATTGGCGACCTATTCACAGCTTGTGGCAATGCCGTCACGGCCAACTTCCTTGATGATATTAAGAACATGGGCTACCGTCAGGCATTCCGTGGTGGTCTTTCATTCAATCTGGGTGATGTTATCATCCCCAGTGAGAAAGAGGAACTCATCGAGAAGGCAAATGAAGAGGTCGAAGAGGTGTTGGGACAGTATTCTATGGGTCTTATCACCAACAATGAGCGTTACAACCACGTTATCGATATTTGGACCAATACCAACAACAAGCTTACCGAAACGCTCATGCGTCAGCTCAAGGCCGACAACCAGGGCTTCAACCCCATCTATATGATGTACGATTCGGGTGCCCGTGGTAGTAAGGAGCAGATTCGTCAGCTCTCTGGTATGCGCGGACTGATGGCAAAGCCTCAGAAGGCAGGTGCTGCTGGTAACGAGATTATTGAAAACCCCATCATCTCCAACTTTAAAGAAGGCCTTTCCGTGTTGGAGTACTTCATCTCCACCCACGGTGCCCGTAAGGGTCTTGCTGATACCGCTCTGAAGACGGCTGATGCTGGTTATCTTACCCGTCGTCTGGTAGACGTGGCCCACGATGTTATCATCAACATGGAGGACTGCGGCACCCTTCGTGGACTACCTACCACTGCTTTGAAGAAAGGTGAGGATGTTGTTGTATCGTTGGGTGAAAAACTGTTGGGTCGTACTTCTGTACACGACATTTACCATCCTCATACTGGCGAATTAATCGTTCGCGCTGGTGAAGAGCTCACCGAGGATATCTGCAAGATTATTGAGGAATCCCCCATTGAGGAAGTTGAAATCCGTTCTGTGCTCACTTGCGAAGCCAAGCACGGTGTCTGTGCCAAGTGCTATGGCCGTAACCTTGCCACTGGCAAGATGGTGCAGAAGGGCGAGGCTGTTGGTGTTATCGCGGCACAGGCCATTGGTGAGCCTGGTACACAGCTGACCCTGCGTACCTTCCACGTCGGTGGTGTGGCTGGTGGTAATATTGGTACCAGTTCTAGCCTCGTGGCAAAACATGAAGGCCGTCTCGAAATTGACGAGCTTCGTGCAATTCCCTACACCGATGCCGAAGGCAACAGCTATCATATCGTCATGGGCCGTTCCGCCGAAATGCGTATTGTTGATGAGAACACTAGTGTCACCCTCTTCTCTGCTCTTCTGCCTTACGGTGCCAAACTTTATAAGATGTCTGGCGACCACCTTAACAAGAACGACTTTATCGCTGAGTGGGATCCCTACAATGCTGTCATCATCTCTGACGTGGCCGGTCGTGTGGCTTTCGAGAACGTCATCGAAAATGTCACTTTCCGTGTCGAAAGCGATGCTCAGACTGGCCTGCAGGACAAGGTGGTTATTGAGTCGCGTCAACGTACCAAGAATCCTACCCTTAACATCATCGACGATGAGGGCAATGTCCTCAAAGTCTATGACCTTCCAGTGGGTGCTCACATCGGTGTCGACAAGGGTCAGAAACTCAAGGCGGGCGACATCATGGTCAAGATTCCTCGTAGCTTTGGTAAGGCTGGCGATATCACGGGCGGTCTGCCACGAGTCACCGAGTTGTTTGAGGCACGCAACCCCTCCGATCCTGCCGTGGTGGCTGCAATCGACGGTATTGTCAGTATCGACAAGAAACTCAAACGCAACAACCGTCAGATTACCATCACCAGCAAGACTGGCGAGCGCATCACCTACCTCATTCCCACGTCGAAGCAAATTCTAGCACAGGATAGCGACTACGTCAAGGCTGGTACCCCACTCTCCGATGGTGCTATCACTCCCGCCGACATCCTTGCCATCAAGGGTCCCATGAAGGTGCAGGAATACATCGTCAACGAAGTGCAGGAGGTCTACCGTCTGCAGGGTGTGAAAATCAACGACAAGCATTTCGAGGTCATCGTGCGTCAGATGATGCGCAAGGTCGAAATCGAAGATCCAGGTGACACCCGCTATCTCGAAGGTGAGTTGGTCAACAAGATTGACTTCCATGAGACCAACGATGAAATCTTTGGCATGAAGGTGGTCGAAGACAAAGGCGACAGCGAGACTATCGAAAACGGCCAGATTATCACTGCCCGCCGCCTGCGCGACGAGAATTCCGTCCTACGTCGTCAAGATAAAACCCTCATCACGGCACGCGATGCCAAGCCCGCCACAGCCAAGCAAATCCTTCAAGGTATCACTCGTGCTTCGTTGCAGACCAAGAGTTTCATCTCCGCTGCCTCCTTCCAGGAAACAACCAAGGTGCTCACCGAAGCCGCTATCAACGCCAAGCGTGACTTCCTCGAGGGCATGAAGGAGAATGTAATCGTCGGTCACCTCATCCCTGCCGGTACGGGTCTCCGCGAATATGGGAACCTCATCGTGGGCAACGTCGACGAGATGGAAGCCGCAAACAAATAACTGTTAAACCCCCAATTGGTTAACCTAACACTATGGCAAACAACAATCACAACAACGGCCCTGTGAAAGACCTCAAGCTCGACATCAATCCTGATGTGGCAAAGGGTACCTATAGCAATCTGGCTATCATCTCTCACAGCCCAAGCGAGATTATTCTTGATTTTGCTCAGATGTTGCCTGGCTCGCCTAACGCAACTGTCCGCTCACGCATCATCATGAACCCCATTCATGCCAAGCGTCTGTTGAACGCCCTTGCCGACAACATCCAGAAGTATGAGCAGAACTTCGGCACCATCGTCGAACCCAGTGTTCCTGGCAATGTCGACACGGTTCCGTATGACATCCTAGGCAAGGCCTAAGCAAGGCTTGCTTACTTCATTAAAAAGCCGTGGCAGTAACCGCCGCGGCTTTTTTTATTACAGAGGCAAGCGACTGGTTCCCTCTTTAGAAGGGGTATCGCAATAGCGACGAGGTATGTAAAATCAAACCTTCATTTTTCATTTTTCAATTTCAACATGATCGACCAAATCATCGAATACAATAAGTCGTTCGTTGCCAATAAGGACTACGAGCAGTACCTAACCGACAAATATCCCGACAAAAAACTGGCCGTCCTCTCCTGCATGGACACACGCCTTACCGAGCTGCTCCCTGCTGCTCTCGGACTGAAGAACGGCGATGCCAAGATAATCAAAAACGCGGGAGGACTCGTCATATCGGCATTCGATTCTGCCATGCGTAGCCTCATCGTTGCCATCTACGAGCTGGGCGTTACCAACATCATGGTCGTGGCACACTCGCATTGCGGTGCCTGCCACATGAGCTACGACCATTTCCACGACCAGATGCTTGCCCGTGGCATCACTGACCAAACGCTCGACACTATCCGCAAGTGTGGCATCGACCTTGGACACTGGCTCGAAGGCTTCAAGGACACCCACGAGTCTGTCCATCGCACCGTCGAGACCATCCGCACCCACCCTTTGGTCCCCACCGACATCATCGTCCGTGGTTTCATCATCGACAGCGAGACTGGCCTGCTCGAAGAAATCCCCACCTGTTAAACCCAAATCGGTCATTTGGCCGACTTGGGTTTAATTGTTGGTTAGTTGCTTTATTCCCATTAAACCATTGTATAAATCGGTTCATTCCCAGTTATATCGCTGATGATGCTTAGCATCTCATGCGGCAAATATACGAATTATTCTCCGCATATTTGCGGAGAATGGCAAAATTAATCTCCGCAAGATAGTGCTCTATAAGAGTAATTGACCCTTGTAAGGTACAGTTTGGCGTAAAAATTGATATAAAAAAGGTTCAATTGCTTAAATAAATTGTATCTATTTCCATACAATTTTGTATCTTTGCATGTCGTAATAAAGATAATTTGTATGGATAAACTGTTGCAACGATACTATAATCAGATTGATAACACAAAAATCGATTTTGTCCGTTATCCACAAAATACTATCAAGTGGAATTCCCGCCTAAATGCAATACTTGGAGCAAGAGGCGTTGGGAAAACTACATTGTTATTTCAACACATTAAAATTTCTAACCAACGCAATAGCTCACTCGTCGTATTTGCTGATGATATCTACTTCTCACATCACACATTGCTCGATTTGGCGGAAACCTTCTACAAAGATGGAGGCAAATATCTATATATCGACGAAGTCCACAAGTATGCCAATTGGTCTACTGAAATCAAAAACATCTATGACCAGATTCCTGGCCTGAATATAGTTTATACTGGCTCATCCATTCTTGACCTTGAAAAAGGCGGCGCAGACCTCTCACGCCGCCAGCTGAAGAACTACATGTATGGCATGTCCTTTCGCGAGTGGTTGCACATGGTCAAAGGCATAGTCATACCAGAACTCGCCGTGGAGCAAATCCTTGCCGGTGAAATCACTTTCCCCTACGACCAACACCGCCCACTGCCACTTTTCAAAGAGTATCTCATGCGTGGCTACTACCCATTTTGCCGAGAGACAGACTATCTCGAGCGTCTCAATGCTGTGGTAGACCAAAGCATCGAAACCGACATACCTCAGTTTGCTGGTTTAAGTGTGGGTGTGATGCGCAAACTGAAGCAACTGATGCAAATCATCTCCCAAATAACGCCCTTCAAGCCCAACTACAGCGATCTGGCCCGCGATTTGACCGTCAATCGAAACGACCTAAAAGATTATTTATACTATCTCGAAAAATCTGGTCTAATACAGTGTCTTGTCGCACCAGATAGAGGGCTGAGTTTGCTAGCAAAGGTGGAAAAGATATATCTAGATAATCCCAATCTGATGTATGCGTTAGGAGGCAAACAAGTCGACACAGGCAACCTTCGGGAGACTTTCTTCTTCAATCAAATGAGAGTACGCAACACGGTGACTGGTTCGGAGGTGTCAGACTTCAAGATAGGCAATTATACCTTCGAAGTTGGAGGCAAGAAAAAAGGTCAACGGCAGATAGCAGACGTTGAGAACGGCTATATAGTGAAAGACGACATCGAATACGCACACAAAAACACCATCCCCCTCTGGTCATTCGGCCTGAATTACTAAGAGGGCGTTGTTTGTAATTCGTTGGTTTACCCAAGGCGTTGCCATTGGGGCTAGGTATGTTTATGCCCTTGCTGGGCATTTATTGGAGGTTACATGTATTTGAATATCTCTCAAGATAAATTACGTCAGGGAATTCCATTTGCGGGGGCTTATGCATTGATTAGGAACTACACTTTATTACCCCATTGTACTACACCCATATCACATCGTACTCCATCCTACGGATATTCGTCTTATAGAGCCGTCGTTCCCTGTGTTTTCCTACCGATTTGTACTTCAAACAGGGTCGTTTGCCGTTCTGTAATCGGAAAACGACCGGGGAAAAAGCGGCAAGGGATGGGAGAAGAGAGCATCCCACGGGGCGATTGGGTTCATTGTGTTGGATGGTGATGTTGGGGGGGTAAGGAATCTCAGTCGCGGAGGGTGGCAAAGGTGCCGTCGGGGTTGAGGCGGACGATGCGGCTGGGGGCGACGGGGGGATGGTGGAAAGCGGGGTGGTCGGGGAGGCAGAGGTCGATGTGCTGTTTCAAGGCATCGACAACACTGAGGTCACGGCCGCCACGGTGTCCTACCGCAACGGGCAGATTATGGTGGAGGGTGCTACCGACGACGAGGTGGTGCTGTACGACATCATGAGGCGGCGGTTGGCTATGTGACACAACGACAGCACTCCACTATGCTTTGTTGTTCCCACTGCAGGGAGCTACCTTGTCAGGGTAGGACAATACCCTGCCCAGAAGGTGGCTGCCATGTGGTAAACTGCGCCGCAACAGGCCAAATCTGAATATAGGGTACCGCAAGTCGGTGCCTTTCTGTTTTGTACCTCACCCTACAGGGTGCAAAACCTCAGCTTAGTTGCACTAGGCTTTTATCCCATATCCGCTTAAATACTAGTAATAGCACATGGTATCCTAATATTGAACATACTAAAGAATCCTCGCATGCGACCGAGTAGCATGCCTTATGCATTTTACCCTATAGGAGCATCACCATAAACGCAGGCACATACAATAAATCCTGCTCTTTTCTCAAATCCTTTGGGTAGACCAGGTAGCGGCTTCCGATACGACTAGAGTACTTCTTCTGGAATGCGTCGAGCGATGCGTGGGTCTTGTATCCTGACGACTTTACCTCAATGGGGCAGATCTTGTTGCCTCTCGACAGAAGAAAATCTATTTCATAGTTGTGTTTTCCGTTCTCTGTTGGCCATGTATGATAGAAGAGCCTGTTTCCAGCTGCAACAAGCATCTGCGCTACAAGGTTTTCATAAACATACCCAAGGTCGGCAGAGAGCTTGTCCGACAAGAGTTTCTGATATATGATATTCTCGGTGGCTGATTTGTCCCAGAAAGCAAGTGTTACAAACAAACCCGTATCACATAGGTACATCTTGTATTGGTCATAGTCAGTATGCATGGGCATTCCCACATTGGGGTCATCGGCATGGTGAGCGAAGATGACGGTTTGGCTGTCCTCCAGTTCTCTGAGCATTTCAGCCATCGAGCCCTTGCTTTCTCGCTTCTCCAACACATTGTTCACTTGATAGCGAGAGGCATTCTTAGTAAGTTGGGCAGGAATGGCACTGAACAATTTGGACACCTTCCCAGACGGGTCGATTTTCATAAAATCATCGTTGTACAACTCAAGTATCTCTCGCTTCGTCTGATCGACATCACTAAGATTGTTGGTTTCGAGAAAGGTTTCTACAGCCTGTGGCATGCCTCCGATAAGCATGTATAAACGGAGGTCTTGCATGAGCTTACGTGCGACGTCGTCACCCAAAGACCTCCTCTTGCTGAGGTTTTCTTCCATAAGGGGTACAGTGACAGTGTCGCTCATGGCCCACCGGAATTCCTCGTAGTCCATCGGGTACATCGTAAGGCGGGTCTCTTCGCTTGGAATCACAATGTCCTGAACATTCTTTTTGATGGAAAGGAGGGAGCCTGTCTCAATATAGTCATACCGCCCATCTTTCACAAGGTACTTGATTGCCTGACGGACTTCAGGGCATTTCTGAATTTCGTCAAAGATAATCACGGAACGCCTCTCATACAACTTCACACCAAAAATGAATTGAAGCCGCATGAAGAAGTCATCTCTGTCAGAGATGCGTTTCACGGCTTCCCAAATAGTACCCTTTGCGTCTGCAAAATCAATGGCAATGTAACTGTCGTACTCCCGTTTGGCAAATTCCTCGGCAATGGTTGATTTCCCCACACGACGAGCCCCTTTGATAAGGAGAGCAGTTTTCCCGTTGCGCTCACGCTTCCAACGAAGCATCTCATCGTAGATTTTCCTTTTGAAAACCAATTTCTTATTATTCATAATCAGAAAGTTTTACCTGCTATTTCCAAATGCAAAGATACAACCTTTCTACAAATCCTCAAAATTTATTTCGTCTGAATATTACAAATTCTCACAATTTATTTGCCAGAAATATTACAAATCCTCACTTTTTATAGCGGTCAGCGGAGGATGATGGTTGTGCCGTCGGGGTTGAGGCGGACAATGCGGCTGGGGGCGACGGGGGGATGGTGGAAAGCGGGGTGGTCGGGGAGGCAGAGGTCGATGCGCTGCTTTAAGGCGGGGTCGATGTCGGCGTAGGTGGCGGGGGAGGGGTGGCCGGAGAGGTTGGCGGAGGTGCTGACGAGGGGGGTGCCGAGGTGCTGGATCAGCTGCTGGCAGAAGGCGAGCTGTGGAATGCGCACGCCTACGGTGCCGTCGGCGGCGGGGAGGTTGTGGGCGATGGGGACGGCGAGCATAGTGGTGGGCAGGATGACGGTGGTGGGGCGGGGACTGTGGAGCAGCAGTTGGAGGGCCTCGGCGGGTGTGCCAGGCGAGAGCATCTGTTCGGTGGCGAGGATGAGCATGGACTTGCTGTGGTCGCGCTGCTTGATGGCGTAGATGCGTTCCACGGCGTCGGCATTGGCGGCATCGCAGCCGATGCCCCAGATGGTGTCGGTGGGGTAGAGGAGGGTGAGGCCTTGGCGCAAGGCGGGGAGAATTGAGAATTGGGAATTGAGAATTGAAAATTGGAAATCGGGCGACATTTTATTAATTGAAAGTTGAAAATTGAGAATTGAAAGTTGAAAGTTGAAAATTGAAAAGTGAGAGTTGTTTTATTACGGGGGGGTGAGGGGTGGAAAAACGTTAAAATTTGGTGCAAAGATACGATTTATTCAGAAATATTCGTATCTTTGCACGTTAAAAATATTGGCAACAAAGGGATTTGATAAATTTAACATATTAATAATCAAAAAAATCACATTATGAACAGTATCCTTAATCTTTGGGAGACAAATCGCCCGTTATGCGTTTTGATAGGCGTTTTGATAGTTGTTCTCCCGTTTTTGCTATTCTACCTGAGCAAGGCTAGAAAGGAACATCCCAAGGGCTTGATCGCTGCCGCGCTGAGCAACATGGGCGAGCGTTTCGGCTATTACATCATGAATGCCGTGCTGGTGTTGTTCATCTGCTCGAAGTTTGGTATCTCGGACGAGGTGTCGGGCATCATGTTTGCGGTGTTCTACTTCCTCATCTATGTGCTCGCCTTGCCCGGCGGTATCATTGCCGACCGCACACAGAACTACAAGAGCACCATCATCTGGGGTATCGTTGTGATGGCCTTGGGCTATGCCATCCTCTCCATCCCCGTGTTCAGCGACCACGGCGGGTTCTCGTGGGTGCTGGTCATCACCATGCTTGCCCTCGTGCTGATTGCTTGCGGTAACGGCTTGTTCAAGGGCAACCTGCAGGCCATCGTGGGCCAGCTGTATGACGACTTCGAGGCCGAGGCCGCCAAGAAAGGCCCCGAGGCACTGGCACAGGCCAAGGAGAAGCGCGACAGCGGGTTCCAAATCTTCTACGTCTTCATCAACATCGGCGGTGTCATCGCCCCCTTCATCGCCCCGCTTATCCGCAACTGGTGGCTCCAGACCAAGAACCTAGTTTACAATGCCGACCTGCCCCGCCTTTGCCACAAGTTTGTCCAAGGTACCACTGAGGGCAACGACATGGAAAACCTCACCAACCTCACTCAGCAGTTCCCCGATGCCGCCGCCGACATGGGCCGGTTCTGCAACGACTACCTACAGGTCTACAACACCGGTGTCCACTTCGCATTCATCGCCTCAGTGCTGGCCATGCTCGCCTCGCTCCTCATCTTCCTTGGTGTTAAAAACCGCCTGCCCAACCCCGTCAAAAAGGCTAGTGCCAAGACCGAAGACTACACCCCCGAAGAGCGTCAGGCCAATGCCAAGGAAATCAAGCAGCGCATGTATGCCCTCTATGCCGTGCTCGGCGTAGCCGTCTTCTTCTGGTTCTCATTCCACCAGAACGCCCAGTCGCTCTCTATCTTCGCCCGCGACTTTGTCGACACCAGTGCCATCCCGCCTGAGATTCTGCAGTGCATCAACCCCTTCTTTGTTATCATTCTTACTCCCATAGTCATGTGGATATTCGCCTCCCTGTCACGCAAAGGCAAGGAAGTCTCCACCCCGCGCAAGATAGCCATCGGTATGTTCATCGCTGCCTGCGCCTATATCTTCCTCATCTGCGTCGCTGTTGCCAACAACTACCCCTCTGGCGAAGCTTTCAAAGCCCTGCCCGAGGCAGCCAAGATGGCGATGAAGTCGAGCCCGTCGATACTGATTTTGACCTACTTCTTCCTGACAGTGGCAGAGCTGTTTATCTCGCCGCTGGGCCTCTCGTTTGTGTCGAAGATTGCGCCGAAGCACCTGCAGGGTATCTGCCAGGGTCTGTGGCTGTGTGCCACCGCTATTGGCAACCTCTTCATCTTCCTCGGTGTGAAGATGCTCAACGCCTTCCCGCACCAGTGGATGACATGGGGTGTGTTTGCCATCTTCTGCCTCATCTCGATGGGCGTGATGCTGGGCATGCTCAAATGGCTCGAACGCATCACGGCCGACAACAAGTAATCTTTTCTAGAAAGAATACGTCAAAAAAAGAGATGTCTCGAAAAAGACATCTCTTTTTTGTTGTCTAGCAGGGGCGTTAATTGGGCTTGACTTATGGAGGAGTTGTCAGGATACCGTCACCCCACGCTCGTAGAGCGATTCGGGAGCAAAGCCTATCTCGTTGTTCCAGTCGACAGTGAAAGGGTCGAGCGTGAAGTTTTGGAAATAGTCTAGGTCTTGAAGTTTGCGGCAAATGCCTTTTTGAATCAATGGCGTAAAGTCAACCAACTTAACTGCACCATCGTTGAAGGTGAGACGCAAAACATAGTCGTGCACAAAGTCGGCAGCAGTAACTTTCAAAAAAATGGTTTCGCTCTTATGCTATATCTGACTGATTTTTCAACAGCCTTGAAGAGGCTGAATTTCAATAACCCCATACAAGAAACCGATAGGTTTCGCAGTGTG
>CAZTVH010000010.1:0-18155 GCA_964616965.1 uncultured Bacteroidaceae bacterium
AATCCCAAACCTCCTCTCTCCACTATCCGTTCCATCTCCACTCCTTCTCCGCTTCATTTCCGTTTCAGGGAGCGGAAAACAAGCAAAAAAGAATTAGAAATCAACACAATACAGAAGAGAGCAGGCAAAAACGAGAAAAATAGGTACAAGCACGGGAAACATGACGCATGGACTCACCACGACAACAGCGATTGGCACGAAGGGTTGGAAAGTGGCAAAATATGTACAACTGGTATTGCCTGTCAAACATCAACAAGATAAACGACTTCTACTTGTTGGCGACAGGTCAGACAGAAGGGAGGAAACTCCAGCCCGTAAAGTGAAAAAGGAGTGTCCAACAGAGAAATCGAAGAAACTTGCCGAGCAGCATGAAGATGCCACTCTTGAAAGGCGAAATGTGATAAAAGCCGAGTGCTATGGCGAAGACATCGCCCACGAAAGGCAGCCATGTGAGTAATGCAAGCCAGGCACCCCAACGGTCGATGCGGTTGCGCTGTAGTTCGAGCTTTTCTCGCGAGACGTGGAACCACCGCTCAATCCATACCCATTTGCCCAGCCAGCCGATGACAAAGGAGGTAAGTCCCCCCAACCAATTGCCCAAAGTGCCGACCAAAAGGCAGGCCACAGGAGAGCAGCCCGCAAGGAGGACGGCGGCATAGAGAGCATCTGAGGAAAACGGGACGACAGTGGCCGCCAGAAAAGAACCCAGAAACAGGCCTAGCAGGCCATAGGACTGAAGAAAATCGAGCATACGGGGCAGGAGTATGAGGGATATGAAAAAGTGGCGGAGAAGGGCGATTATGGCCTTCGTCCGCCACATATGCTAGATGGATGGGTAATAGGCGCGCTAACGTTCGACAGAAAGGATTTCGAACTGCATGGTGCCGGCGGGCACTACCACATCGACCTTGTCGCCTGCACGTTTGCCCAAGAAGGCCTGGGCGAAAGGCGAGGTGACAGAGATTTTAGCCTGCTTGAGGTTTGCCTCGCTCTCAGGAACGATGGTATAGACCTGACGGGCGTTGTTCTTGACGTTGAGAATAGTAATCTTGGAGAGGAGGAGGACTTTAGAGATATCGATTTTGGACTCGTCGAGCAGACGGGCGTTGGCCACCAAGTCTTGCAATTTGGAAATACGAGCCTCAAGGTGGCCCTGCGCCTCCTTGGCTGCATCGTATTCGGCATTCTCTGAGAGGTCGCCCTTGTCACGCGCCTCGGCAATGGCTGCGGCGGCGGCCGGACGGTCGAAAGCTATGAGGTGGTGCAGTTCGTCTTTGAGCTTCTGAAGACCTTCCTCGCTGTAATATTTAATATCGGACATAATGAGTGTAAATAATGATGGTGTTTAAAAATTAGGAAAGGCTTTGTAGAGCCTTTCCTAATCTCAGATTATGTGTGCTTTGCTACTAGAACCGGAAGGAGCCACCTAAGACGTGGGTACCACGCAGATTGTCGTTGGTGCGATAGGCATAGTCGATAGTGAGGCTGGTCTTGCCGTCGCCCTTCTTCTTGTTGAGAGGGACGTTGACAGAGGCACCGGCACAAAGACCTGTGCTGGCAGTGGTGCGAGCAGCATCGTCGAAGAGGTCGGGTTCGTAGACATAGCCGCAACGGAGACGCAGTATGTCAAACAGACCGTATTCCAGACCGAAGGTGTAGTTGTCCTTCAAGAACGCGTTGGAGGTGAAGGCTAGGGCCACGGTGAGGTACTGATTGGACGAGTTGAAGAGGAAGTCATACGAGAGACCAATCTTCAGGTTGGTGGGGAGCTCCATCTCGGCTGCAGGGTATTCGCCCGACATGTTGTTGCCAGAATGGTTGATGAAGGTGAACGTTGAACCATTGCCGCCATAGTAGAAAGAGGGGCCCCAGTTCTTGAGGGTGATACCGAACTTCAACTCATCGGCGGCACCAGTGACATACTGGATACCAGCGTCAACTGCGAAACCAGAAGCATTGATGTTGTCGGTGGACTCATTGATAACCTTAATGTTGACACCGCCATGAATGGAGGTGGTGAAGGAGTGGGCATAGGCCACGTTTAGGTTCATCAATGTGGGCGAGAAAGTACCGTTGATGGGTTCGGGACTTTCAACGGTGGTGATGTCGATTTCTCCCACATTGGAAGTAACGATACTCAGACCCAATACACCACGGTCGAACATACGGATTGCCAAGCCAAAAGCGTTGATGTTGCCACCGCTGTTGAGGCCGCTGTTGCCACCATAGAGCATAGTGTTGGAGTAGGTAGCTTCCAATTTATTGATGAAGCTCAAACCAGCAATGTTGGAATAGAAGGCATCGAGACCGCGCACATTGGCGACATTGACACCACCCCAACCGTTGCTGCGGGCCCACGGGTTGACAAGCAACTGAGTGGCACCAGCAGTACCTCTACGCTTATCGTTGCCAGCCCATGCGGACTCGACCGACAGCAGCATAACGAAGGCTACTACTGTGATTATTCTAAATATGTTTTTCATTTCAGTCATATTTATAAGTTATAAAACAATGTTTAGAATTGATAGTTTTGGAGGTCGACCTTACGCATGGTTCCAAACCACTTGACAACACGCTCGCCAACGCCGGGCACCTTGAAGTGGATGAGATAGACACCACCAGCAATGGGGATGCCGTTGTGGTTGTGCAAATCCCAATCGAGTGTGGTTGCAGCACCAGAGGTGGGGCCGAGACGACGCACCAGGGTTCCATCAAGAGTGTAGATGGAGACAGTTGAGCCTGTGGGGACGTTGATGAAACGGACCTTGGTCTCAAGCTGGCTGAGGGTCTCATAGGCACTTGCACTGTAGTAGGGGTTAGGAACAACACTGATGAGGCTGAGGATGGAATCCTGATAGCTCTTGCGTGAGGAAGCCTGAGTAGCCTGACCGGTGAGAGTGGCAATATCAGGTGTGATTTCGAACATGTACATGGGGTAGTTGGCGTTCTGAAGCTCGACACCTTCGAAGAGACGGGCACTAGTGCCGTTGGGCGACAGGTAACGTCCGTAAGGTGTTGTCACGTCAATGTCGACAGTCACATCACAAGGAATGTTGACGGGGTTGTCGAAGAGGAAGCGCTGGTTGACGAACGGGATGTTGACCCATGCGGTGGATGCGAAGAAGAGTGCAACCGAGTCACGCTGAGGAATGAGTGTAGTGCTCTCACCTGACAGCACACCGTGGTTGACACGCAGACGGTTGACATCGTTAGAAGGAACAAATTCCATGAGACGTTCGAGTGAACTGAGCATCTTGACAGCCCAACGACCGGCATCGTAGGAAGGAGTCTTGTAGGAGGTAACAACGGAATTGCTATTATTGATGATGTCGTAGAAGGTTTGGTCGGTGGCATTCATGACATAGATGTAATGACGGCCACCCATAACATAGTTTTGAGTACCTTCCATGAGGTCAGATATGCTTGTGGGATTCCAGAGCATGTCGGCACCATTGTACTGGATGTAGCGGGAGTCTTCGCCGAAGAGCACGTTGAGACGCTCACCGGTAACCGTATTGATTGCATAGCCGGGGAACCAGCCCATACCAGTTGCGCTGATATAGTCGGGGTTGCCAGGATCGTCCACGTCGGAGACACCAACCTGCTCGGCAGTACGGCCAAGCTTGTCGACAGAAGCGTGACGACGCATCTGGAAACGGCGGGCATTACCCTGAGACTGGGTGTGGTCATCGCACATTTCGAGAACAGGACAACGAGTCCATTTGGAGGTGTCGCTAGTGAAGACGATACGCACACTGGGAAGCTTGGACATATCGTTAAAGTTCAACGACTTGTTCCAATAGTTATCCATCATCTGACGTGTGATATTCCACTTATTGTATGTTTTAGAGAAGAGTGTACTGACAGAGGTAAGGCTGTCGATGATTCTATCAATTGCCACATAGTAACGATAATTGAAGCCGGGGTGGAAGGGCAGCGTGGAGACCAAGCCGTAGGGAGCCCAACCGCCGTCAAGACCTTCGAAGGACTGGTAGCGGTCTACGCCAACATAAGTAGGATTGGCACGAACATCGTCGCTAAAGCCTTTGTAAAAGTCCTCGTCGAGGTAGATTTCTGACAAGTTAATCTCACCAGTGGTGGCTAAGAATTCGCCACGGGCACCTTCGGAGAATTGGGTGCCGGAACGGACCCAGTTGAATGTCATATAGCTGTCATCATCTGGGAGGTATGATAACCAGGGCTTAGAATTATCGGCATAGGTGACTGTGGAACGGAGGACAACCTTATCGTTGACAAAACCGCCATAGTAGCGCGAGACACCGTTCTCGTCGTTTCGGGTGGTGATGAGTAGCGGAGTGGCCACTGCCTGCGGATTGCTGATAGCAACGGCAATACCGAGGTCAAGGAACAATTGCTCGTTGTAGCGACCCACATTGAAGTCGGAACGGGCCGTTAGAACATCGTCATAGAGGTATGGATTGTCGGCATAGGTGGGATCCTCGGGGGATTTAGAGATGGTCCAACCAGAGTTTTCGATGTTTTCGCTATGGTCGAACTTAATGATATACTTGCCAGCCTTGACATTCAGCGGGTCGATGACCTTGACATGAACGGGGCCGTAGTTCTCCTCGTAATGGGGATTGAGGATCTGGCAAGGTTCGGGGCTAGAGAGCATACCAGTGCCATCGGCCTTGAATTTGCCTGCGGGCTTGCCCGGCACACCATAGCCACCCATGAGTTCCTCAATGGAGGCATCAGTGAGACGGAGGACAGAACCACCGTTGCCGTAACCTTCGATACGAGTGATGTTGGGGCACATGCCGAATTCGGCCTGCACAACAGTACCACCATTTTCAACAGTGGGATCGTGAGGAATGGCAGTGACGGCAGAAATGGTCTTGCCAAACTCGTCTTTACGACCGGCCAGATAGGGCTCTTTCTGTCCATCAAGGAACGCGGCTTCGGTTTGAGAATATTCTTTGAAGCGGTTCTGAGCGTAGGCAACGCAGATGAAGTAGTATTCCTTGTTGTTCACGAGACTGACGTTGCGGCCTGTTGCGAAAGCGTCAGTAGTGATGCGGAAGACATGCTGGATACCCTGGTTCGCACCCTCAACCATGATATTAGGCTGGAGAAGACCAGTGGTGCTGTTCTGAGTGTAGTTGACAAGAGTACCGATAGGCAGCTGGGGGTTGGACTCGGTGGAATCGTAGAAGTTACGGATGTCGCACTGAGCAACGAGTTGAGCCTTGGTAATGTCGCGGATGTCGGCGATGGAAACGCTAGCATCTTTGAGCTGATAAATCTGATAGCCTTCGAACTTGTAGCTACGCTGGTCGTCGGAATAGACATAGGTGGAGTCGTCAATCGTGTAAGAACGAACGATGGCGGGGTCTATTTCAGAGTAGAGCTCACCGTAGTTGTTGCTGTTGGGGTTGTCATACTTGATGTAGAGGATAATCTCGTTGTTCATTTCCTGAACAATCAGCGAAGGAGCATCCGGGCCGTCCAGAACCTTGAAGCAGTTTTCGAACAGGGCCTGGCAGACATCGTCGATTTCGCGAAGCAGGTCGACCGAGGATTCAGCCTTGCCCGAAGGAGCCTGAGCAAAAGGAATACCAACAGTGACATAGTTAAGAGCACCGGGCTTCAGGGTGAAAGGACCAGCAGACTGCATGAAACGACGGTCTTCAGGGCTGTTGCCAGCCGTCACCTCGGTCCAGGTGTCAACCTGGTTACCATTAGTACCCCAGTAAAGAGGATCGCTGTCGCCAGGGAACATAAAGTCGCAGTCGAACTCGGTAGTTCCATCATTGCTACCATTTCCACCATATTTCATACGCTGACCGTTTTTCCAGAAGCCGCGGAGGTAGTTATAATAGTCGGTAGCCTTGGAGGGCTCACCATTGACCTCATTGTTACTATTGTTGTAGTAGATGAAGCGGCGCATACCAAAACGCTCATCATCGACAATGTTGTTACCAAAGTTCACACCATTGATAGCGCAGTTGCCAATGACATCACCAGGGACGAAATACCACGCCTGAGGATAATATTGGTCGGCATCGTCGGTGAGGGAAATAGTGTCATAGGTGCCATCGGGTAAACGGTATCTCTCAAGCTGAGAGGGGAAGTAGGAACGCATCTTTCCAATGTCGATTTTGGGATTGTCCTTGCCATCGGGATCCATGTAGGGACCCTGGAAGAAGTCGATACCGACTGCAGGAGGAATGCCCGAATAGGAACCAGAGCCAGGACCATCCTGCTCGTCACCGTTGTAGCAGTAACCAAGACCACGCTTAACATCGCAACCGACAAAGTCATCACGAGCAAAACCTAAATCGGGGTCAACCCACTGGCTAAAATAGGTCTCACGAAGTTCGTATGTGGAACGGTTGATAATCTCATAGGAGTAGAACGTCATGTTGTTAATCTCATCGTTCGTGGAGAAGGCAAAAGCCTGAGCACGGATTTCCATACCGATGGGCTGGCCTTGCGACTCGAGGTGGACATTACCCATATCGTTGAAAATCCACCAAATAGTCTGGTCGCCCTTCAGCACCTGGTCGGAGAGGAGACCGCCAGTGACAATACCTGCCTCAGTCTCAGCCGTAACAGAGACATGAGAGGTGTAGTCACGACCCCACTGGGCTTTCAGCGTACGGGGGCAGAGGTCGTTGTTGAAATCATAGTAGGGATAGTCACCGTCCTCCCAATTATAGACACCATCGTGGTTGGCATCAAAGAAAGGAGCCAAATAGGGCGACTGGTTTTCGCCACCCATAGCAGGCCAGTTCTTAATAGTGGCTGAAATGGCTTCGGGAGCGAAAGACTCATTAGGTGTAGCACCGTTCTCATCATAGTCGAACATGGACATGAAGTCCAAAACTTCGGTCTTGGTGATGATGTAATGCTTGTCGTACTGGTTGCAGACAGGGAGGTCAACAGCAGCGGTGGTCAGCTCAAGAGGACCGGGCCAATAGTCGTCACCATCCTGACCAAAACGCAATGCAGCAATACGGAGCTGGTCGTTCACGTCGGTACCACCAATCCACAAAGCGGCACAGTAGAGAGGGCAGGTGTTGCTGTTCTTAGGCAGGTGGTACTGGGCCACGCTACCATCATACCACATGTTGCCATAGCCATTAATCAACGCTCTGACATTGTTGACATTCAACTCAGCGGTACTTTGTGCTCTTTTGCATCGGGCGGCTTGTGCCTTTACTGCTGACTGGCTCGAACGAGAACGTTTGCAGACCTTGCAATCCTCAGCGTATGCCGTTCCCACCAGCAGGGAGCATAGGCAGGCCACCAATACTAATTTGCTAATTATATTCTTCATATCTTTATTATTTTTTTCTCATTAGGTGTTAGAAGGAGTAGACCAGGCTGAGTCTGAACGTGCGAGGAGAGCTATATCTCCAGTAGTTGTTGACCAGACCGATGGCATACAGGTCACGGTAGGAAACGGGATCAAGATAGCTGTTGATGACGTTCTGAGTCTCAGGATCGGTGAGATAGCCGTCGTCTTCAGTGTTACCCGTGACGGGGAAGACACTCGTGGTGTTGCGGATATTGAACAGGTTGTTGATGGTCAAAGCCAGCGTCAGGTTAGACGGACGACCGTGAACCTTGATGGGGAAGGACTTGTCAATAATCACGTCGAAATAGAAGCCCCAAGGCAGACGTGCGCCAAAGTAGCTACCCACAATGGTGGGCTGAGTGTGACTGAGAGCCTTCGTGTACGGACGACCCGACTGGGCAACAGCGACGAAGTTGACACCAAAGTTTTCAAGCACCTTGATGGTCTTGGTGCGCTGCTCACCATTTTCATCCTTCACTACACGATCAATCGTGGGACCATTATATTTGGAACCACCCATGAGACGGTAGTCAAGGTTGAGCTTAAACTCGTGACGACGGTCGTCGTTGATAGGATTGAGCATCTTAAGAGTGGTGTAACCCTCCTTAATAAGCTCAGTCATGGTGGTAGAGGACAGACCAGTACCCTCAGCATATTGGAGCGTATAGTTGGCCGAAACACGGATGTTCTTCGACTGGCGCAGGTCGTAACCCACCGTCAAACCTTTAATGGTCTTGAAGTCGAGGTTGTCATAAGAGTAGTAGTTCTGGTTGGGGTCTGCACCAGCATACTGAACCAACTGGATAAGGTCGCGAGTCTCCTTGTAGTAAGCACTGATGCTGATAGCAGAATTCTTATTCAGGGCCTGCTGGAAGCCGAGCTCGTAGTTGGTCACCTTTTCGGGTTTCAGGTTGGGGTTATTGAAATAGGACTTCTGAGACATGTAGAGATAGCTCAGGTAGTCGGCACGCCAGCTGCTCGACGGGCGGCGGGCAATAATGTCGTAGTTAGCCTTGAACTGTGAGTTCTCACCAACTGGGAACGAGAATGCGATACGGGGCATCACCACAATCTGGGTCTTATAGTCCTCAAAGGCCTCCTCGCCGACCGCATTATCGGTCAAAGCCTTCTGACCCTTCACCGTGCGGTAGGGGGTCGGCTTACCCGACTTACCAGCCAATGAACTGGGAGAGCTGAGTTCGACACCATTGGCATCATACCAAACCGAACCATTACGATAGCCATAGATGGTAGGCTCGTCAGCATCGGCGGCATCAACATACACCACCCAGTCGTCGCCAGCACCGGCATAGATGTCACCCTGATAAGGAGCGGAACCATTTCTCAGGTCGGCCACCGTGTGCGATTCATACAGTAGATAGGGGTCTTTCAACACATATTGGTTGCCATCGAAGAAGTCGACACGCACACCCACGTTGAAAATCAGGTCTTGGAAATAGAACTGGTCCTGAATGTATCCCGCATAGTAGGTAGGAGTGTAGGAAGGAATGTAGCGGTACTTCGGATCTGAGGGGTGATAGAAATCGCTCAAACTCCAGTTACTGCTGTTGTATTTGTGACCGGCATGGTCATAGCCATAGTAGCTGACATACTGCGAACCATTATTGAAGAGCTCGTCGGAGGAGAACATATCCAAGCCGCCGGCATTCACAAACAATTCGGGATTGTATCTGTCAACATCAATCCACGACTGTGCGTTGACATTCGGATAGCCATTGCCAATGAGGTAGTCACGCAAAGCTCTGTCGAAATAGGTCTGACCGGCGTTGTTCACCAATCTGTCATAATCGACATAAAGGGTAGTACCTACCCAACGGTAGTGAGGTTTGCTCAAATCCATCTGGCTGATATGGGCGTTAGCGGTCTGACGCATGATTGTCCACAAACCTGTAGCGTCCACGGAATAGGCGGACTGGTCAACACGGTCATACTGGAAACCAATTTCTATTTCATGGCCCTTGATTTCAGCCTTAGCCTTAGCAGCCAAGTAGATATAGTCGCTCTGAGAAGAGCTGAACGAATTGTCTTGATAACCGACATTGTTCAACAGGCCATACACATTGTTAGGTGTGTCACCGTTAGCAAGACCTTTGAAGAAACGAAGCATGTCGATATTGGACAGCAGCGGGGCCACATCGGGAAGACTGAGCAGCTGCAAGTTGTAGTTGGCATAAATCTGATTGCCAGCATAAGGCTGATAAGTACTCCAGTCAATCACGTCACGCCAGCTGTTCTGCACCATTGCAGTACGGGAAATGCCGTTATAATTGAAAGAGGGAACCAGCTCATAGGAGCGCTCCTGATGCGTCTCGACAGTACCGTTGAAACCATACTTGAACACATCGTTGAGTGAGCCGCCAAACACCTCGTTATAGGTATGAGAACGGGCACGGTTGAACATGGCAGTAATATTATACATCACGTTCTTTATAGCCTTGCCTTCCTTGCTCGAGCCCTCGGTGTTGTCAGCTGCAGGAGTTTCGTCGTCAGGGAAACGCTGGGTGAAGTCCACAGTGACATCCCAGTTGACATACTTGTAGATGCTGTTTGCACTACGGCTCATGTTGAGCGGCATCAGGCTGACCTGAGGAGAATAACTATAGTCGAAATCGCCCGTTACAGTCAGCGTAGCATAGTCTGTAAAACGCACGTCGAAGGCCAACTGAGTGTTGATTGAATAGGTGCGCATGTTAGGCACACGGCTAGCATCGCCGCCAAAGTCATTCTTCGTCAAATTCTTGATTTCTACAAAGGCATCTCTATACAAACCCGTCTCAGCAGCGTAGTTGACCGAACCGGTGACAGGGTCGTAGTCAATGGGGGCCTGCTCATACTGACGCACCAAAGCATCGTTCACCACACGGAAGCGATAGCCTTTCGGGCGATAGAGCGAATTGTTGCGATACGCTCCCTGCAAAGTCAAACGGAAACCAACCAGAGTCTGGTCGCCAGTTTTCTCACCGTTCTCGTCCACGATGTCCTTCTTCAAGGCGGGACCGGTCAGATAGACCTGCAGCTGATTATACATACGATAGTCAAGCAAAGCGTCGTAGCGGATAGAACCGTGGAGCTGGCTCGTTGGCGGTTTCAAGGTGATAATCTGGGTACCGCCGATAGCCTCACCGATGCTGGCAGGCGTACCACCAAGGATAACCTGAATTTCGGCAATAGCCTCTTTAGGCACGTTAACACCCGTACGCTTACGGACACCGCCGGTCATCGTCACCATGCCTTCCTCACCATGGGCGGTGCTGGTACCACCGTCGTTATAACCGACACCACCGACAGCGGCAACGATACTCTCAACCGAGGTACCCGGCATACGGGCAATATCCTCTGCATTCATGCGCTGGCCAGTTTCAGCAGAACCGATATCAATAATCGGGTTCTTGCTTTCTTTAATCTCAACCACCTCCAGCGTCTTCGATGCTGGGGTGAGCTCGATGGTAATGGGCGAGACACCGGAAGCCTTCACGTTAAAGCCCTCACGCGTGTAGGTGTTATAACCCACGCACGATGCCTGGATATCATACTGACCCACAGGCAGCGGCTTAATCGTAAACCTACCCTCCATGTCTGTTTGCGTACCCTTGATTTGTTTTCCGTCTTGCTTGGCAACGACGTTGGCAAAAGGCACAGGCTCTTTTGTCTTCGGATCGATAATGGTACCTGTAACAGCACCCTGCGCGAGGACGACATTCGCCATCAGCAGCAGACCGATTGTCAGTAGTACTTTTCTAAACATACTCATTTAGGTATTATTACTATAATGAATTAATTAATTATCATAGGATTGTGTATCTGATAGATACTTGTTATCAAGGATAGTCTGATAGATGACGGCCTGCCGAAGGTCGAACGCGGTCGCATCCGCTTCCACACTCCTTTCGGCAACGGGCATGGCCGGTTTCGCCGTTTGTGCGGGCCGGGCAGCCGCACGAGCCCTGCTATTGCTGGCCGTGCTCTCATAGCTGTAATACCCGGCAGAGGCCGCCTCATTGGCGAATGAAGACGACCGGGCGGCCTCCTCACCCTCAGTCGACTCGTTAAAGAGCGACTCGAAAGCGTTCTTCACAGTACCCGCCGACGAAGCGGTTTCGCTCTCCAGTTCGGACATCTGCTTGCGATACGCCTTGCGTATCGACAGCCCGAACCAGAGAGCCACTGCCAAAAATATGATGAAACCGTTCATTTATCTTTCTTTCCTTTTCAACAATATATAGTGTCAAGCCATCAAAGCCTTGCTCTCTTTGCGGGAAATGTCGTACACCACCGAACAGGCTATGCAAATCGACGAGAACACACCGCAGATGATACCAATCAAGATGGCGAACACGAAACCGCGAATCACCTCGCCGCCAAAGATGAACATCATCAACAACGTGAAGAAAGTGGTGCCACTAGTATTGATGGTACGGGCCAACGTCGAGTTGATGGCATCGTTCATGTGCGTCTTGATGTCACGCTTCGGGTAGAGCTTGCGGTACTCACGCACGCGGTCGAAGATAACCACAGTAGCATTGATGGAGTAACCTATAACCGTCAGCACAGCCGCAATGAACGACTGGTCGACATCCAGATTGAACGGCAGCAAACCATGCAACAAGGCAAACACGCCGATAACCAAAATCGTATCGTGCGTCAAGGCGGTCACACTACCCACACCAAAACGCCAACTACGGAAACGGAGTCCGATATACACGAACATAACAATCAGACCACCGATAACGGCCAAGAAAGCGTTGCGCACCAAGTCGTTTGCTATTGTGGCACCCACCTGCTCCGACTGGATAATACCCAGCGGGTTAGTCTCAGTGCTGCGGAACTCGTCCTCGGTAATATCGTTGGCAAAGAAATCCTTCGTGCCGTTATACAGCATCTGTGCAATCTCATTATTCACAGCCTCGCCGTCCTCATTCACCTTATACTTGGTGGTAATCTTCAACTGAGAGCTGGGACCGTAGGTCTTCACCTCGGGCGACTCGCCAAACTGCTCGTCCAACGCGGCACGCACATCCACGGCATTCACCGGCTGGTCGAAACGCACCACATAAGTACGTCCACCCGTGAAGTCGATGCCACGGCTCAGTCCGCGTCCGATGATACCCACCAAGCAGATAGCGATGGCGCAGCATGCAATAATGTAGAACAGTTTACGCTTGCCGATAAAGTCGTAATGGGCATCGCGCATAAAATTCTCCGAGAAGGGGAACGAGAAGTTCATCTTCTTCTTATGGTTCAGCATCCAGTCAATGCACAGACGGGTGATGAAGATAGAGGTGAACAGCGAAGTGGCGATACCGATGCAGAGGGTGACTGCGAAACCTTGGACAGGACCCGAACCAAACATAATCAGCACCAGACCCAGCAGGAAGGTAGTCACCTGACCGTCGATAATGGCCGAATAGGCATTCTTGAAACCTTCGTCGACCGAATTGACAAGGCTCTTGCCTGCACGCAATTCTTCTTTGATACGTTCATATATAATAACGTTACCGTCGACAGCCATTGCCAACGTCAACACAATACCGGCGATACCCGGCATCGTCAACACCGAGCCGATTGAGGCAAGCACACCCATCAGCAAGAAGATGTTGGTGATAAGGGCCACAACCGACACCCAGCCACCACGGTTGTAGAACACAACCATATATATCAGCACAATGATAAAGGCAAGGATGAAGGAGACAAGACCTCTATGAATCGACTCTTGACCCAACGAAGGACCGACCACGGCTTCCTGCACGATGATGGCGGGAGCGGGCAGCTTACCCGACTTCAGGATGTTTGCCAAGTCCTTGGCCTCTTCCAGCGTAAAACTGCCAGTGATAGACGAGCGTCCGCCGGCAATCTCGCCGTTGACAACAGGGGCGGAATACACCAAGTCGTCGAGCACGATAGCAATGCACTTGCCCACGTTCTCGCCCGTGATGCGCTTCCACTCGCGCGCGCCTTCATTATTCATAGTCATCCCAATCTCGTTGTCGCCGGCATTGCTGAAGTCCTGACGGGCATCGGTAATGACGCTACCGTCTAACAGTGCCGAACCGTCACGCGTGTTGATACGGATGGCAAACAGCTGGTAGATGTCTGAACCGTCCTGCACGGGCTTGGCACTCCAAAGGAACTTCACCGTGCGGCTGTCGAGCACCTTCTTTTCGAAAGCCATATTAAGCATACGGGTAATGGCCTCACGGCTCTTGCCACGGGCATAACCTACAACGGGACCCTGCAA
The DNA here is from genome assembly GCA_964616965.1 of uncultured Bacteroidaceae bacterium. GTDB lineage: Bacteria > Bacteroidota > Bacteroidia > Bacteroidales > P3 > Colimorpha. The sequence goes on from CAZTVH010000010.1 coordinate 13,581, forward strand.
CAGGCCGCCTTTTTCGTTGTAGTTCGGCATCAGCATATTCTCGTTAAAGAGCGGATGTTCCTTAGCCATTTCGCTCATGGCCGACTCCATATTTCCCTCTTCACCCGCGTTCAGAGCGTTGAGCAGCGAGTCGCCCTCAGTGTCGGCCTGAGTTTCCGTCTCAGCAGCCTCGGCCACCTCCTCGGTAGCAGGAGCCTGCTCTTCCTGACCGTCGACACCGCCAACACCTGCAATATACTTGTCAGCCTTCTCCAACATCTGGAAGGCCTCGGTATTGTCGTAAGTCAACCAAAACTCCAGCTGGGCAGTACCCTGGAGGAGCTTACGGACACGCTGCGGATCCTTCACGCCGGGAAGCTCGACCAAGATGCGCTCCGAAGCACGCAACTGCTGGATGGTGGGCTGTGCAACACCGAACTTGTCGATACGCTGGCGGAGGATTTCATAGGTGCGGTCGTAGGCACCTGCAGCCTCCTCCTTCACCACGCGGATGACGGTCTCATTGTCGTCATTCAGCTTAATGCGGTCGCGCAACTGAGTGTTGAAATACGATGCCAGCTGCACGTCGGGATTCACCTGGCGTATAGCATCGTAGAACAGCGACACGAAGTCGCGGTTGGTGGTTTTCTTCTGAGCGTCCACAGCCATGTCGATAGCGCGGTTGAACACCGAGTCCTGCGTATGGCCGGCCAATGCCCGCACCACATCGACGGTTGACACCTCAAGCATCACATTCATACCGCCCTTAAGGTCAAGGCCGAGGTTAATCTCACGGGCCTGACACTGACGGTAGGTAAAGCCGACGTACACCTTCTCAGTGGCCATAGAATCAAGATATTGAGCTTCGCGGTCAACCAAAAGGGAGTCCTTCAAGGTCTGGGCATATAACGCATCCCCTTCGGCCTTGGCGTTAATTAAATCTTGTGCGGTTTTGCTCTCAACATAGGCATTTGCTGCTGCCGAAGCTTTCTTCTCTACCCTGCTTGTAACAAATGTAAACGACAATTGATACAAACATACCAACACAAACGACCATGTTAGAAATTTGATAAGTCCTTTATTCTGCATGTTTTACGTGTTAAAGTTATATTTAGTTATTACTCATTTTGAACATGCAAAGATAAGAAAAAATATCGACACATCAAGGTTTTTCCAAAAAAAATATTTTTCTATATAAATTCACGCGCTTTCAGGGAGGCCTGGCAGCACCTCTCCCACCCTTTTTCCACAGCCATCAACCTCCCCAACCCAACGCCGCACTACACATTCCCTCACCCAGGCCGCCGCCCATCATTACAACGACAGCCAACTGTTCTCTTATCACGTTGATCCCATGAATGTTCCACAATTTCCAACTCTGTTCCATGCCGTTTTCCACTCCACCATCGGAGATGATGTGGAGAAGCAGTGGATATGGAGCGGACAAAGGAGGAACCATCTTCAAGGAAAATTTTAATGGAAGCCGTTTCCACCAGTCAGAAAACCGATTAAAACGGCATACCCAGCTGGCAAAAATCACGGAAATACTAGCAAGCTGTTCACACCCTCGGCGACGCAAAAACACGACGTAAACAACTCATACCATGAATTCTATGAACCTCACGGCAGACACGCGTCGCTTGACAACGGGGCTTCACTCAAACGGGCGAAACGGCACAAACCGATTTTTTTGTGTACTTTTGCAAAAAAAACACGACTCAAGGACAGCAACAACGACATCCTCGACCTTAAGACCATCCCCATCACCCAATGGGCAGAAGAAGACCGACCGCGTGAAAAGATGCTCACCCAAGGGAAGAAAAGCCTGACCGACAGCGAACTGATTGCCATCCTGCTACGCACAGGGGTAAAGGGAGCCAGCGCCATCGACCTAGCCAAGGCCATACTACAGCAGGCCAGTGGAAGCTTGACCGAGCTGGCTCGCCTGGAAGTCAACGACCTGCAGGGGAACAACAAGGGGTTGGGAATGGCCAAGGCCGTCACAGTGCTGGCTGCGCTAGAACTAGGCAACCGCATGATGAAGGAGAACAACGAGCACAAGGAAGACATCGTCAAGAGCAGCAACGACCTGTTCCGCCTCATTGCTCCGAGCATCATCGACCTACCCCATGAGGAATTTTGGGCCGTCTACCTTACGCAACGCAACAAAGTATCATGGAAACAGCGCATTGGAGTGGGCGGGCTAACCCAGACCACGGTTGATTTGCGCATCATATACCGGGCGGCTCTTGAACACAACGCAGTATCGATAGCGGTGATGCACAACCACCCTTCGGGTCGCCTACAGCCTAGCCAGATCGACAAGGATCTGACCAAACAAATTGCCTCGGCAGGTCAAATACTGAACATCAAGCTGCTCGACCACATCATCGTAGGTATCCTACCCAGCGGCAAACGCGACTATTTCAGTTTCTCTGACAACGGTCTTTTGTAATCTCAACCGACACGGCATCGAGCTGGCCGCCCAACGGGGGTGCCAGCTTTGAGACTTTCACCCTGACGCTTTCTATATCAGGATATTCCCGCAACAGAGCCTCCCCTATACGGTCGCCCACATGCTCCAGAAGGTGCGACGGTTGCCGCATCTCCCTTTTGATAGTCTGATAAACACTCAGATAGCTCACCGTGTCGGCAATATCGTCCGACTTTTGGGCGCGTGATGTGTCTGTCTCGTACGCTACGTCGAGACAGAACCGTGTGCCTATGGCCTGCTCCTCGGAAAAGCAGCCGTGGTGGGCATAGAAATACATTTTCTCAAGAGCGATAGTACTCATGGAATCAACACATTATTCTACAAATGCGAGCGACATGTAGTCGCCCAGACGCCTTACACTATGGTGCTGAACTGATTCAAGAAGCGGAGGTCGTTTTCGAAATAGAGACGCAGGTCGCGAATCTGGTACTTGAGCATGGCCATACGTTCCACACCCATTCCCAATGCGAAACCGGTGTACTCGTTAGGGTCGATATTGCAGGCCTTCAACACATTGGGGTCGACCATTCCGCAGCCTAATATTTCCAGCCAGCCTGTTCCCTTGCAGATGTTGCAACCCTTGCCGCCACAAATGCCGCAGGAAATGTCCATTTCGGCCGAGGGCTCGGTGAAGGGGAAATAGGAGGGCCGCAGACGTATCTGGGTCTGCTCGCCAAACATCTCTTTGGCGAAGTAGAGCAGGGTCTGCTTGAGGTCGGCAAAGGAGACATTCTTGTCTACATAAAGAGCCTCCACCTGATGGAAAATGCAGTGGGCACGGGCACTGATGGCCTCGTTGCGGAACACACGTCCCGGAGCGATGATACGGATAGGCGGCTTGTTGTTCTCCATGACGCGTACCTGCACCGACGAGGTGTGAGTGCGGAGAGCCACCTCCTGTTTGCCTTCCTCCTTTTCGACGAAGAAGGTGTCCTGCATGTCGCGTGCGGGGTGGTCGGGCGGGAAGTTGAGTGCGGAGAAGAGGTGCCAGTCGTCCTCAATCTCAACTGACTCGGCCACCGTGAAGCCGATACGAGAGAATATTTCGGCTATTTCGTTCATCACCACCGAGAGCACATGACGGCTTCCCAGAGTCGCAAAGTCGGTCGGCATGGTGAGGTCGCTGGTTTTGTCCTGCTCCTGATGTTCTTCGACGAAGGACTTAAACTCCTCCACCTTGTCCATTGCTGCCACTTTAAGCATATTCAGGGCTTTACCCAACTCCTTCTTTTCCTCGTTGGGGACGGCCTTGAATTGCTCGAAGAGCTCGCTGATGATACCTTTCTTGCCCAAGTATTTGACGCGGAACATTTCGACTTCCGCCGCCTTGTCTTGGAATTTCTCAATGTGAGTGGCGCGTATATCCTCGATATACGCTTGGATTTTGTCGTTTAACAAGTTCATCTTTCTATAATAGACATCTTCATTTTTACATCTTCAACTGGGCGATCCATCGGCCCACAGGGGACGGCAGCAATCTTGTCAACCACCTCAATGCCCTCCACAACCTCGCCAAAGACGGTGTAGTCGCCGTCGAGGAAGGGAGTGCCGCCCAGGGTGGCATACACCTCAGCCTGTTCGGGCGTGAAGCTCTTGCCCATGCGTTGTTCGACCATTTTCAGGCGGTTAGCATCCCAAGTGGTACCCTGCACCAGATAGAACTGGCAGGAGGAGGAGGCCTTCTGGGGGTTCACCTCGTCGCCCTGACGGGCGGCAGCCAGTGCGCCTTTTTTGTGAAAGAGGTCTGGCACAAACTCGGCAGGGATGGTATACCCCAGTTCCCCGTCGCCCAACATTTGACCGGGCTTGGCATCACGCGATTTGGGGTCGCCACCCTGTATCATAAACTGGTTGATGACTCTATGGAACAGGAGGCCGTCATAGGTGCCTTCTTTCACCAACTTTATGAAATTATCGCGGTGAAGAGGGGTCTCATTGTACAATTTTACCACCATATTGCCATAAGAAGTCTCAATTTTGACATAGTACTCCTTATCGTTACTTTTCTTCTGTTTGTCAGCCTTTTGTGCAAAACAAAAAACTGAAATAACTAAGAAAAATAATAAAAATAAAATTTTTTTTGTCGTCATACCGTGATTTTT
>CAZTVH010000011.1:0-17624 GCA_964616965.1 uncultured Bacteroidaceae bacterium
GGACACTGAATTTGCCAAATTCATCTAGAAATTTAAAGAGGATGACATACGGAAGGAGGAACTGTCGATAATCCTTACAGCAATAAACCGAATGTTGAACGCAAGCGGATTCCTTGAAAGATATTTCCGACCCGAAGGCAAAATGGGAGACCACGTTGTGGCTCTCCCGATAGACTACACCAAGATGCGCCTGTACTGCCTACGGATGTCCGACCAAGTTTTGATTGTGGGCAATGGCGGCATAAAGAGCACAAAGACCTACGAGGAGGACGAGAGCCTTAACGGATACGTGATAACACTACAGAAACTTGACAAGCTATTATCTTCGGCAATCAAAAGTGGCAAGGTTACAATTATTGAAAACGACATATCGGGTATTGACAACAAAACATTTGACCTATGACACCCACACAACAACTATTTGAAGAGTGCATTGCCAGCACTCCAGAAGACATAAAGCAGCAAGTAGACCTGTCGTTTCAGATAGCAGACAAAATAGTCGCTATTCTCAAGCAACGCGGAATGACACAGAAAGAATTCGCCCATCAAATAGGTCGCAGCGAAGCGGAGGTGAGCCGCTGGGTCGGCGGTACGCACAACTTCACCATAGCCACACTGGCAAAGATTTCCGCCATACTGGGTGTCCCAATCATCAGTGTATAGTGTACATGTATTGTCGCTTTTTTCACCCTATTTTCACCTCCAACTTTGCAAACTACTAAAAGTCAGTATTAGTTACATTCCCGGTTGGAGTACTGAAAGGGGACAACTTGTTGGAGTTGCCCCTTTTTTATTGTCCCCACACGTTTGCGTACTCTCATGTTTCGCATTATTTATCATGCTGATGCTAAAAAACATCTCAAAATAATTCTATACATCTAAATATTATTCTTATCTTTGCAGTCACAAACACATCATCATTATGAAAAGCCATTATTTGATTAGCACCCTGATTTTGACCACGTTGGTCTTATTGGCAGCAAGTTGCCAGAAAGAACAGGAATTCGACTATGCCGAATTGGTGGATGGTGAAACCTTTAATAAGTTCATACCTGCCACTGCCAGATCTGTGGTGTTTGAATACAACGAGTTTACCACTGGAAAAAGAATAACACTCTCCACGCCAACCTCGCCCGTCCCCATTTATGGCCATTTAGACAGCACCGTGTGGCATGTCACCACCACGGCCAGCGCCATCTATGCCAATCCTCGTAGTGCTAAGATGTTCTACAATTGTTCGAAGCTGACCTCCATCCAATTCGGTGACGGTTTCAACACCTCCAACGTGACCGACATGCGTGGGTTGTTTCAAGGATGTAACAAGTTGACAAATCTTAATCTCTCCAGTTTCAACACCTCCAATGTGACCGACACGCGTGAAATGTTTCAAGGATGTAGCAAGTTGACAAATCTTAATCTCTCCAGTTTCAACACATCTAATGTAAATAATATGGCTGCCATGTTCAAGGGGTGCAGTGGTTTGACCAGCCTTGATGTCTCCAGCTTCAACACCTCGAATGTGACCGATATGCATGAAATGTTTCGAGGATGTAGCAAGTTGACAAGTCTTAATGTTTCTAGTTTCAATACCTCCCATGTAGAACGCATGGATGCCATGTTCTATGGCTGTAGTGGTCTGACGAGCCTTGATGTCTCCAACTTCAACACCTCCAATGTCGTTTCTATGAGCAGAACTGTAGATACGGTATTTGAATACTATGATAGTTATCTCGGTCCAATCCCAAAAAAAAATGAATTAATACGATTTGGTATGTTTGCCCAATGCAGTAGTCTCACAAGTCTCGACCTTTCCAGCTTCAATACCTCCAAAGTGACTGACATGCGTGGACTATTCGAGGGATGTAAAAACCTGACAAGCCTGAATGTCTCCAGCTTCAACACCTCGAATGTGAAGTATATGGATGCCATGTTTAGGGATTGCCGTAATTTGACAAGTCTTGACCTCTCCAATTTCAACACCTCCCATGTTGTTTCCATGGGCAATCTGTTTTACTTTTATACTCATGGTGGCTCTGCGGGTCAATATTATCATTATGATTATCTGCCAAATGGCGGCATGTTTGAGAATTGCACTAGTTTGACAAGCCTTGACCTCTCCCATTTCAATACCGCTAATGTAGCCTGTATGTATAACATGTTTCGCAATTGCTACCGCCTGACCTATCTCAACCTTTCCAATTTTGATATGAGCCACTTAGAAAATGGTGAATTTCTAGGGGAAGAAGAGATGTGTTACCAACTATCTACCGCTTCGGGCAATTGTACCATCGTTTGCACAGAGTCGGTACAAAACAGCCTACTAGAATATGATGGTCACTTCTACATCACAAGAATTCCCGTGGGCCAAGTGACCTTCACTTGGGTGAGACCTTAAATGAATGTGTTAACGTGTTAATGTGTGAATGCTTGAATGTGTGAGTCTTTTTGATTAACGAATTAACACATTCACGAATTAGGGCATTCTCAAGCATTCTCTCTACCAGCTTTCGTTGCCGTTCTCTATCTGGTCGTAGATACCGAGATAGTTATTGTAGCGTTCTGCACTGATGAGGCCTGCGTCCACAGCGTCACGCACAGCGCAGTGGGGCTCGTGGCGGTGGGTGCAGTTAGAGAAATGGCAGTCGTGCAACACACGCCGCATCTCGGGGAAGAAATGTGACAACTCCTCTGGTCTAAAGTCCACCATGCCAAACTCTTTGATGCCTGGTGTGTCAATTAAATAAGTCACCCCGTCCGCGCCCATCTCAATGGGGAAAATCTCGGCAAACGTGGTGGTGTGCTTCCCTTTCATACTCCACTCGCTCACCTCGCCCACACGCAAGTCCAACCCCGGCACCAACGCATTCAGCAATGCCGACTTGCCCACGCCTGAATGACCAGTGAACAGCACCGTCTGTCCCGCTATGGCTTGGCGCAGTTCTTCTAGCCCATCGCCCCGCAGGGCACTCACGGCAAACACCTCATATCCTGCCCCTTCGTATATGGCTTTCAACTCATCATGCAGCTCCCACAGCCCGTCCTCCGGCCCGCCGTACAAATCCACCTTGTTCAGCACCACACAGGCCGGCACATGATATGCCTCCGCCGTCACCAACAATCGGTCGATAAAGCCCATAGAAGTCCTCGGAAAACCCAACGTCGCCACCACGCACAGGCGGTCAATATTAGAAGCTATCACATGCGTCTGCTTGCTCAGCTTGGTGGCCTTGCGCACAATATAGTTACGACGGTCGTGCACCTCGCTGATAACGCCCGTGCCATCCTCCTGCAGCGCATACTCCACCTCGTCGCCCACAGCCACGGGGTTGGTCTGCTTGTTGCCCCGCAGACGATAGTTACCCCGCAGGCGGCAGTCCGCTACCGCCCCCGACTCCCGTTGCAGCACCTTGTACCAGCTGCCCGTTGTGCGTAATACCAATCCTACCATTGCTTGACCATGATTTGGAGATGCAAATTTACACAAAAAAAACGAAACAGACAGAAAAGTATGAAAAAAAACCTGAATTCGAGGACGTGTATCATATGTGCAAACACATGAACGTGAGCACTTTCAACCAACACAACAACACATTCATCTGGCAGATAAACTCACTTATCCTACAAGTTGTTGTACCTCAATATCATTCATTTCAGTTGGTTTATTGTTCCTATATCGTTTGTTTATATTTCATATATCTTTGTCAAATGAACTGAAGAAAAAGCTGAGTCGAAAAACAATCGAAGTGAACAACGAAATTTGGAGTGTGGAACAAACTCGTTCGCGCCGTGGGCAGAGGCCGCAAATAATAGCCATAAGGAGGGGGCTGCTTATTTGCATTCATGTCGCGTCCCTTGCGGGATGCAAGCCGTTGCCACAGACAATCAACGCACTGCGCAATGCACGATGTGGATCCCCCTAGTCGCGACACCGCACATTGCTTGTATGGTGTTATTCCTCTCTCACCCATTCGTGACTATTGATAGAAGTCATATAAAGAAGGGACTTTGGATAACGCGGCGATGGTAACCCTGTTGCCGAAGATGGCTTTTTTTACTACAGGCAGGATACATCATCATCTTTCAAAGAAAAAAAATTAAACAATGATAAAAAAAAAGTATATTTGCATCGTGAATTATGCGATATATCGGTTGGAAACTATGTTTTAAAAAATAATTATCAACTAGTTATGGAAAATCCAGTAATTTTGTTTTTAAGAGAGAAAATCGCTTCTCGGATTGTGGCGGTGGCAAGGGAGCAGCGGTTTTTCATCATGTGCCTGACATTCGTCGGCCTTGCGGCACAGGCGAGCATGGCCCAGATGCCTGTCAGTTCACGCACACGTACGCTCGGCATTCCCCATGGCAAGGATGCGATAGTCCGTTTCTTTGGCACGGCGGGCAACATGCTGGTCTGCCATTGGGACGAACTGCAAGGAACACCCGTCTTCACCTGCCGCATCAACCCTTCGAATCCTTCTGCCAACCGATACGAACTGGTTATTGAGACAACACCTTATGGTGCGGTAAACTACATGGTGAACGACATGGAGGTGGTGGGCAACCGGTGCTACTTCTGTGGCAAGAGGCGCTATGCCGTGGGGCTTGAGTACGACATGTGGGGACACTTGGTATCGGTGTTCGACTCGGTCGGGTTTATCGGCACCATGCTTTTGGACGATATTACCAACCTGCCGGGCGGGAAGGTGTACTACCAGCTGTGCGACATACAAGGCACGTCGGAACTGCTACGGCTGGACGCGATATTGGACCCCGATACGCAAAAGGATACGCTGATAGGAATGGTGGGAAGAAGCGTGCCTCGGGGCAAGACGTGCCTGGTGACGATTAAAATCAGGGGCTCAGCCTGGGCAGGCGACATTAGGTATGCTTCCAGTACAGACGAGCTGTTTAGCGACGTGGTGTTTGCTGCGGACAAGATTGTTGTGGCAACGCATTTCGTCAATCACCCCTACGAGTTTGCCTTGCGGGCAGGAGATGTCAACGATGTGTTCTACACAACCAATTATTCGTCGTTGGACGGAGTGTATCGCTTCAACACCCTACCGATGACATGCAATTCGAGAGAGCTGCACCCCACATGGCATTACGACGATGTGGACATCAGGCTGAGTGCCGTACCCTCGACATCGAAGGTGGTGGTGGCGTATGAAAGCTTTTCGACAAGGCCCAGCACCCCAATGATTAACTACAGCCTGACATCGCTCTATAAGATGGATTTGGCACTACCCATGCCCACACCAGGCATTACTATGCTGGATGCAATAAATGTAAATTCGTTGATAAGAAGCACGGATGTGCTGGCAGACTTGAAGCATGTGGGCACCACAGACTGGACGGCATTGGTGCAACGCAACAAGAGCAGCTCTTATATTGCCAGTATGATGCAGGAGGTTTCGTGGACTCCCGTGGTGGATATGCGCAGCTATGCACCCGGACTGGATGACTCGTGGACATCGGTGGATATATACAACGGGCAGCAGATATGGGTGGCAGGCAACCGCCCCAACCACAACGACAGCGTGGTGCTGTTTTACCAACATATACAATACCCCTCCGGTTCCTGCAAGGAACGTCTCACCCCCGACGCCTGCCGCCTAAGTCCTATGGCAGACAAAACACACGAAAACCAGTCTTTGGAACCAACTGATTTCTTATATTCAAATAGAAAGTGGTTGCAGATAAATGCCAAGATGACCGAGATAAAGCAGACCTGTATCACCTATGGGCAGTGAAGAGACGATGAATAGCCCTCATAGAAAAAGGAAGGAAATAGACATGAAACGTTTGGCAATAATAGCAATAATGATGGGGCTGGCAGGGACCGCAATGGGGCAGGACACCGTCAGCGGACCTGACGGGCGGCTGCCAGAATGGCACATCTCGTTCTGGTACGACACTTGCATCCAATACTACGAATACTTCAACATTCCAGACAAGCCACCAGACAATTGGTCGTGGGTTGGCGGTTTTAAGTTAGCCGCCCACTACGATAACGGAGGTTCTCTGACATGCAAGCCCGAATATGTGAGCCATCCCACGGCACTGAAAGGCGTAGGGGTTTGGATAATCGACAATAATGAGTCTGAATTTCCCTTGAGGCCCGTCATGGGGAGTGAGTATGCGCCAGAATACATCTATGTGTTCCAGCAGGGGGTGAACGACACGATGATAATGCTGGACTCGGTACGGTGGGACACGGCACAATACCGAATACTGAAACAGCCTTTTAATGCAGACTCGGCACTTTACGGATTCAAGTACATACGGCTGTATACCGTCTATTTCGACAATCCGGTGGAGGTAGATTCGGTCTATACTCTGGCGGGTACCACCAACAGCAACCATATAGACGGAAACGTTTGGAGACATACCCCGGTACGGTATAGCTACCTATATAAAAGCCATTCATGGCCACTTGGCGAAGGGTCGTGCAACATACCCTTGTGCTGGTGGAGTCGGGCATCCGACGGCATATGGTATTGCCGTCCAGAGCGCAGATGGGGCTGCCGCTACGAATACTATGGCCTGTTTATGCCCATAACGGACGAGGACGCATGGCTGGGAGTGCATAGTGCCGACCCCGACATGGGGGCTGCCGGACCCGTGGGGACACGGACGGTGAATACCACGCAGACCATTTGGGCCCGGCCAAAGAGAGGCTACCGTTTCAGCCATTGGGACGACGGCGACACCCATTGCATACGCAGCATACGGTTCGTGGGCGACACAAGCTTTACGGCCTATTTCGACATCAACGAACGCCACACGTTGACGGCGACAAGCAACACCCGTTTCGGACGGGTGGACGGTGGCGGCGAATACTACCACGGCGACACGGCGGTGCTGATGCCAGTGTGACTGCTGGCTAAGTACCAGTTTACCAGTTGGAGCGACGGCGACAGCAGCAATCCACGACTGGTGGTGGTGACCTGCGACACAGCGTTTGTGGCCCAATTCGAGTACAACGCCGTGGGCATAAAACAGCCCGAAGTGGACGACGGGACATTACTATTTGTGCTCACACCTAATCCGACAAGAGAGTGGGTGACGGTGACGCTGGCACAGGCAGCGAAGAGGCCGTGCGTGGTAACCCTGCGCGACGAGCAGGGACGCGAGTTGCTGCGGCAGCAGATGGAGGGACAGACGCTGACGCTCACGACTCAGGGATTGGAGGCAGGACTATATTTCGTCACCCTCGAATCAGCCCAAGGCACCAGCACACAGAAGCTGGTGGTGGAATAGTCGATTATCCCATCCAAGGGTACGCAGATGCAACTCCTAAGAGATTGAAATAGGGGTTGCATTTGCCATCAGGGTGTTTTTATTCACAAATTGGAACCGAATTTGTGCTATATCACATTTTTTGTGTATTTTTGCATATTTATTTGGTCGTATGAAATCTAACGGACACTCAGCTATACTATTGTTATTCTGCTTATTGTTATGCCTTGTCGGCAACATTCAGGCGCAGGATGATTGGAACGATGTGAGGGTACACAGCATCAATAAGGTGGCCCCGCACGCGAACGTCATCCCCTACGCCGACGAGGAGGACATTGCTGAACTGAAGTATCGGGCATCGCCCTATTACCGCAGCCTCAATGGGACATGGAAAATCAAGGTGGTGGAGAACCCCGAGTCGTGTCCCAAGGGTTTTTATGAGGCAGCATTCAATGCAGCGCAATGGGACGACATCGACGTGCCCGGAAACATAGAGCTGCAGCTAGACGGCGACGGAAAACCCTTCGGCACGCCAGTCTACACCAATATGCGCAACGAGTTTGAGTCCAACCCGCCATACGCTCCCACCGAGTTCAACCCGACGGGCTGCTATGTGCATGACTTCCAAGTGCCAGAAAGTTGGAGGGGAAGGCATGTGTTTATTAAATTCGGCGCGGTGAAGTCGGCAATGTATCTCTACATCAACGGCCACAGGGTGGGCTATTCCGAAGACTCGAAAACCCCTGCCGAATGGGACATTACAAAATATATCCGGCCCGGAAGGAACCGGTTGGCAGCAAAAGTGATACGTTTCAGCGACGGTAGCTATCTGGAGTGTCAGGACATGTGGCGGATGAGCGGCATAACACGCGACGTGTGCCTCTATTCCACACCCAAGGTGTATGTGACCGACTACAAGGTTACGGCACGCCTCGACGAGCGACAGTGGCGGGGCTTCCCCATTGACATCAGTGCTGACAGCAAGGGGCTGCTAAGGCTGGAAGTGGAACTGTCGTCCCCTCTGGCCCAACCCATGCGGCTAGAGGCCGAACTGCTGGACGCTGAGGGCAACCGGGTATGGCTTCGGGAGCGCGAATTGGGCTTTCAGGAGTGGCTTGCCACCTTTGACGAGAGCGAGGGCACGTTGCAGCATGTGCATCCTTGGACTGCGGAGACACCTTACCTATATACTCTTATCATCCGACTGAAAAACAGCAACTCGACCACGGTGGAGACCCTGGGATGCAAGGTAGGTTTTCGCAACGTGGCCATCAAGGAGGTGGCCTACCGTGCCGACGACACGGTAATGACCACCCGACAGCTGTGCGTGAATGGGGTGCCCGTCACCATCAAAGGTGTGAACCGCCACGAGCACAGTGCCCTACATGGGCAATATGTGTCGCGCGAGGAGATGGAATTCGACATCATGCTGATGAAGCATCTTAACATCAACGCAGTTCGCACATGCCACTACCCTAACGATGAGTACTGGTATGAGCTGTGCGACCGCTACGGGCTGTATGTGTGGGACGAGGCAAACGTAGAGTCGCACGCACAGGGGTATGGCGAACACAGCCTTGCCAAGAAAGAGGAGTGGGTGGACCCTGTCATCTATAGGGTAAACAACATGTATCGCCGCGACAGGAACTACCCTTGCGTCATAGCATGGTCGCTAGGCAACGAATGCGGCAACGGCATAGTGATGGAACGGGCCTACCGCTACCTGAAGGCGCAGGACAACAGCCGCCCCGTGAGCTACGAGCGTGCGGTGCTGGACTGGAACACAGACATTGTGGGAGTGATGTATGCGGGAGTGGACTACCTAAGCAACTACTGTCGCGAGTGGCGCAAAGTGTACGATAAGTTTGAGAGAGTTGAAAATGGAAAAGTGAAAAGTGAAAAAACTCTGGATGCGGAAGCCAATTCTCAATCCTCAATTCTCAATTCTCAATCAAAAGACCGCCCCTTCATCATGGTGGAATACTGCCATGCTATGGGTAACAGTTTGGGCGGACTCCGCGACTATTGGGACACCATCGGCAAGTACCCGCAGCTGCAAGGAGGCTTTATCTGGGACTGGGTGGATCAGAGTTTTGTAATGAACGGCAAGCAGATACAATATACACTCGACCATGAAAAGGACTCGGCCTGGTATGCCGTGGGGGGCGACTTGGGGAGCCTGCCGGGGGTGCAGGACGACGATGCCTTCTGCGCCAACGGCATAGTGGCCAGCGACCGCCGCCCTCATGCTCACGCCAACGAGGTGCAGCAGGTGTATCAGAACCTTAACATCACCCAGCACTACGATGCCCACGGCGGAGAATATTATGAGCTGAAGAACGACTTCAATTTCCGCGATGCCTACGAGTTTATATGCAACTACAAGATATACTCCACTCTGCGCGACACAATCTACAGCGACACGTTGCACCCCCACCTGCCTGCAGGCGAGAGCTGTCGGCTGCGGCTACGAATGCCCGACATACAGCCATTGCCGGGCGAGAGGTTCTTTGTGCGTTTCAACTTTGTGGGCGACAGCTATGAGGTGGGCGACCCCTACGACTACGGCACCTCGTGGACCCTGCACGAAAACAGCCACGACGAATTTGAGATGACCACCATCGACAGCCCTGTCGACAGCATTGGGCTGCCGACATACTTGCCCAAACAGTTTCGCTGCCACCACGACAAGATGAGCAACACGGTCACCATTGTTTCCTCACCCTCGCTCTTCTCGCTTACAATTGATGCCAACACGGGCTATATCACCCAATATACCTATCATGGGAAAGAGTTGCTTGTGAGCCCCTTGCGCTGGAACTTCTGGCGCCCGCCCACGCTCAACGACCTTGTCGACCCCTATGGGGCAAGGGCATGGGAAGGGCTGGGCAGCCTAACAGCCTCGCCTATCAGCTGCAACACCCAATACATAGGCGAACCCGACCGAATGGCAGAGGTGGAACTGCTATTGGAGCTGACAAGCCCCGAAGGACGCACGCTGACTTTGCGCGAGATAATCGAGGTCGATGCCGAAGGCAAGATGCAACTCAGCTATGCACTGCACCCCCGTGGCAACTACCACACCCTGCCCAAACTAGGCATACAGCTGGGGGTGGACAGCAGCTGCCATGAGGTACAATGGTGGGGCAACTATTACGAGACCTACCCCGACCGGGCCGAAGCCCGCTGGATTGGACACCACACGGCCACGCTTGACGAGGTGTGTGGCGAGTTGCATGTGGTGCCGCAAGAGAGTGGCAACCGCACAACCTATTGGACAAGCTTTGCCATTGGCGACAAGCGTCTCAGCTTCTGCACCGCCAACGAACACCCCATCAACTTCAGTGTCCGACAATACGACGACAGCGTGATGACCGCAGCCCGGCGCATCAAGGACCTCTACAAGGCCGACCACTATATCGTGAATGTCGATGCCCGTCAGGCAGGACTTGGCACCGCCACCTGCGGCCCCGGAGTGAGCAGGCGGTTTCGGATTGACGGTGACAGCATACAGCGGTTCCGACTGATGGTGGTGCCTTGGGAACAAGAGGACAGCGTGAATTTGTGGAACTTTTGCGGCTACTATTTCGACGAGCCAAAGGCTCTGCATAAAGAGATGCCCGAAAAACAACTCAACCTAGTCAAAGACATCAGCGTCCACACCTATGGCGATGCCACCCAGCCTGCGGACCATCCCAGCTTCCAATATTGCAACAACTACCCAGACGTGCTGCACGACAGCCAACTGGGCATAGCGGGCAACTATGGCGAAGGCTGGACAGGCTTTAGCGGACGCGACAGTGTAGACCTCACGGTGGAGCTGTCCGAGGTTGCGACGCTGAAACAAGTGACAATCGGTTTCTGCCACAGTGCTAACGACTGGGTGCTGAGCCCCGACAGTGTGGAGGTACAGTGGTCGAGCAACGGACGCACCTACTCACCGTGGCAACCACTCAGGACCACACGACCCCTTGCCGACCCACAGAAGGATAGCCGCCGCGTGGCGATGCGGCGTTATTTTGCCCCACGACAGGGACTGTTCCGTTCGGCTGAGGCCAACAAGGTGCGTTACCTCCGCTTCCGCATACACTGCCAAAAAGCACTGCCCGCCTGGCATGTGGGAGCAGGACAGCCAGCCTGGCTGATGATAGACGAAATAGACGTTAAGTAAACAATAATCAACAGAGACTAAACATTAATTATCAATTTTAATTTCTAATTTTCAATGACCTTATTGCTCATATTCCTTCTGGGTGCCATGACTATCTCGTTCATGTGTTCGATACTTGAGGCGACACTCATGTCCACACCCCTGTCGTATGTCAACATGCGCGAAGACGAAGGATACAAACCCGCCACCCGTTTCAAACACTATAAGACCGACAACGCGCGCCCCATTGCCGCCATACTGTCGCTCAACACCATTGCCAACACCATCGGTGCGGCTGGCGTGGGAGCGCAGGCTACCCAGCTCTTCGGCAGCCAATGGTTCGGGCTAGTCTCGGCCATCACCACCATACTGATACTGGTGTTTGCAGAGATTATACCTAAGACTATCGGCACCCGCTACTGGAAGAAGCTCATGCGCTTCACCACCAATACGCTACGTCTCATTATCATTTTGCTCTTCCCCATCGTGTGGGTGGTGGAGAAACTCTCCAAGTCTATCGCCGACGACGATGACGACGAAGCTGCCGTCAGCCGCGAAGAGGTGGCAGCCATGGCCGACATGGCCGAAGACGAAGAGGTGATTGACGAGGATGAAAACAAAATCATCCAGAACGTCATCAAGCTCGACGATGTGAAGGCCGAGGATGTGATGACCCCCACCACCGTGGCCGCCATCGCACCCGAACGGATGACCCTCAAGCAGTTCTACAAAGACAA
Source organism: uncultured Bacteroidaceae bacterium (assembly GCA_964616965.1). GTDB lineage: Bacteria > Bacteroidota > Bacteroidia > Bacteroidales > P3 > Colimorpha. Next base: position 12,130 of record CAZTVH010000011.1, read on the forward strand.
GCGTTACTCCCACTTCTCGCGCATTCCCGTGTGGAGCGAGTCGGACGAGTACATCACCGGCTACATCCTTCGCAGCGAGGCATTGGAGCTGCTCACCGAAGACAAATTCAACATGACCCTCGGCGACATCCGACGCGATATAGTGATGTACAAGGAGCAGATGCCAGTCTCAGAGATATGGGACTCGATGCTCAGTAACAAGCAGCACATAGCCTGCGTCATCGACGAGTATGGCAGCTTCCAAGGCATCATCACACTCGAAGACATTATCGAGACCATAGTAGGACTGGAGATTATGGACGAGCGCGACGACGTGGCAGACTTGCGGCAGTTGGCATTGGACCGCTGGCATCAGAGGCAGTCGCGCTTCAAAGTCATTGAGCTGCCCGAAGAACAGGAGAACGATAATTCAGCAACCGATTAACCCTTTTCAATACACATGAACAAGAGTTTTGCAACACTATTGCTCATGGCTGTCGCCACCATCACTGTGTGTGCCCAACCAAAACCATTTAATGTGGCTAAGAATGCCAACCACTTTGTATATGCCTCCTACGACTACGGCGAGCATATCGACACCCATTACACCCAGATAGAAATCGACGACAGGAACTCATACCTCGTCACCGACGGGGACCTCCTGCCCGGCGAATACCGTCCGGGCGGATGGAGCAACGGCCCATACATACAAGGCTATTCGGTGGAGGACATCTTTGTGGATGATGTCAAAGACTCCGTCACCTACCTCACCACCATATTTGAAGGCGAACATCGCGAGCACTATCGCACCATAGCCCCCTTCACGCGCAAGGACATCAAGTTTGACACCGACCAAGTGAACGGCCTCACCCGCTACACCTGTTCCATCAACAGCAACAAACTGGAATTCTATGTGCAGCCCTTCACAACCATCTGGCATGGGGGTTCCAAAACATGGGGCAAGGAGTCGCGCGACCTTTCGCCTGTGCCCTACTACGGCCGCTTCCCCGGACTGCTGGTGAGCTTTTGGCGCAACGGGCAGTGCCAGCTGCAGCTGGTCAAGACCGACCGGGTACACAGCTCCAAATTCTACCTAAGCGACCGCTATCCACGGGTCACCTCCCGCGAGCTCAACAATATCAAACGCCAGAAGATGGTCATCACCACCCGCGTGTTCGACTCTGTACAACTCTGCTGGTGCGGCCTTAACGACCACATCGAGGGCAACTATCGCCAAAACACACCCTACGACAGCGTACTCCACTACGCCGGCGGCACCCTCGCTCTCAAACGCATACTCCTGCCCAAACTGCCCAGTCACTATCAGACCTTCATCGAACTGCACCAGCGCAGCAACGGCGACGCCTATGACCGCACGGGTTCCGTCTTCATCATCCCTGGTGCAGACGTAGACCTTTGCCCTAACTTCTTCGACGGCATCAACAACCACCCCGACAGCCTCCCTCTCTTCATCGGGCGCGACGGCGAACGCTACCAAGGCATCAAAAACAGCATCAGCCCCCTGCAGCAATACCGCATCTCCTCGTTCATGTACTGGCCGCCCGTTGAACTGATGCGCTTCTTCACCCCCTTCGGCGTGGGGCAGTTCAACGACCGTGTACAGATTGACGGTCTCGACTGGCAGGACGAAGCCTACTACAAGCAGGAAGTCACCGACCTCGCCCACCTACTGCAAGGCGAAGTGTGGATTGGTGTTTGGATTGGCAACTATGACCGTGGAGGGCACACCGTCACTCTCGACATCAAATCCTACCCCGGCGACCAAACTGTGTCCGAAGACAATCAACTAAATTTTCCCCTGTCATTCTCCCTGTTCAACACCTGCAACGTGCTCGAAATGGCTGGGCAGAACTACGGCAAGCTATTTGCCACCGACAGCCTCACCACCGACTTCACCATATATGAATCCGACACTGCCCACCTCGTCCGCCTGCGCTACCTTGCCACCGGCCACGGCGGCTGGGGAGGTGGCGACGAGTTCAACCCCAAGACCCACACCATCCTCATCGACGGCCGTCCCGCCTTCACCTACACTCCGTGGCGTAGCGACTGCGGCCGCTACCGCGAGTGGAACCCCGTCAGCGGCAACTTCTGGAACGGTCTGTCAAGCAGCGACTATTCGCGTAGTGGCTGGTGTCCCGGCACCGCCACCCAGCCCGTCTATTTCAACATCTTAGAATACTTCCGTCGCGAAGGCATCGTGCCCACAGGCCGCCATACCCTCACTATCGCCATTCCACAAGGCGAGCCACAGGCGGGCAGTTTCAGCCATTGGTGCGTCAGCGGAGTGCTACTATACGAATAATTTACTCCTCGCACAATAATAACGCCCGAAACACGTTTTACTATCACATGAAACAATATCTCGACCTACTACAGCATGTGCTCGACAACGGCGTGCCCAAAAACGACCGCACCGGGACGGGTACGCTCAGCACCTTCGGCTACCAGATGCGCTTCCACCTCGACGACGGCTTCCCTTTACTCACCACCAAGAAGTTGCACCTGCGCTCCATCATCTACGAGCTACTGTGGTTCCTCCGTGGCGACACCAACGTGCAGTACCTCCACGACCATAAGGTCAGCATCTGGGACGAATGGGCTGGCCCCGATGGCGAATTGGGTCCCATCTACGGCCACCAGTGGCGTTCGTGGGGCTGCGCCGACGGCACACACGTCGACCAAATAGCCACCCTCATCCACGACATCAAACACAACCCCGACTCGCGTCGGCTCCTTGTGTCGGCATGGAATGTGGGCGAACTGCCTCAGATGCATCTACCCCCCTGTCACATACTCTTCCAGTTCTATGTCGCCAACGGTCGCCTCAGCTGCCAGCTCTACCAACGCTCTGCCGACATCTTCCTTGGAGTCCCCTTCAACATCGCCTCCTACGCCCTCTTCACCATGATGATTGCACAGGCATGCGGCCTGCAATATGGCGACTTCATCCACACCCTAGGCGATGCCCATATCTACAACAACCACATCGACCAATGCCGGCTGCAGCTCACTCGCGACCCACGACCGCTGCCCACTATGCTTATCAACCCTGATAAAAAAGACATTTTCGACTTCACCTACGACGACTTCCAACTCCAAGGCTACGACCCACACCCCCACATCAAAGGCGAAGTAAGTGTATGAATGTGTGAATCGAATAACGAATTAACGAAATAACGAATTCTCATTACCCTTGAACCACAACACCTATTGCATCATAATGGCTGGTGGATTCGGAAGCCGCTTTTGGCCCATCTGCAAGGCCAACAACCCCAAGCAGTTTATCGACATCTTGGGCAACGGCCAATCCATGCTCCAAGCCACCTTCCAGCGGTTTGAGAACATCTGCCCGCGCGAGAACATCATTATCGTCACCGGCGAACTCTATGCCGACCGCGTACGCCAGCAAATCAAGGGCCTTGCCCCCTATCAGGTGCTCAGCGAACCCACACGCCGCAACACTGCCCCCTGCATTGCCTATGCCGCCTCTATCATCTACCGGCTCAACCCCAAGGCCAATGTCATCGTCGCCCCCTCCGACCACGCCATCTTCGGTCAGGAAGCTTTCGAACACGACATCAACCAGGCTCTCGCCATCACCGAGAAGAACGACTACATCGTCACCATCGGCGTGCGTCCCACCAACCCCAACACCAAGTACGGCTACATCCAGTTTGCAGAAGAACCCATTTCACCTCAATCGAGCAACCTACACAAGATAATCACCTTCACCGAGAAGCCCCCACTTGAGATGGCTCGTCAGTTCATTGCCACCGGTGAGTTCTTCTGGAACGCGGGTATTTTCATCTGGCGGCTCTCCACCCTGCGCCGTGCCTACCGCACCCACCTGCCCAACATCGCCCGCAGCTTCTTCGCCCTCAAGAGCGACACCCCCGCCATCGAACTCGACCGCATCTATTCTCTCTCCGAAGCCATCTCTGTCGACTTTGGCATCATGGAACATGCCGACAACGTCTACGTCCTCGAAGCCTCCTTCGGCTGGTCCGATGTCGAGTCGTGGGACTCGCTCTACGCCACCTGCCGTCGCGACAGCAATGGCAACGGCCTCATCTCTGGCAACGTCTTCGCCTACGATGTCCACAACACCGTTGTACACCTCCCAGCCGACCGAACCGTAATCCTACAAGGCCTCGACAACTACATCGTCGCTGGCGACGACAAAACACTCCTTATCTGCCGTCGCGACCAAGACGAACGCATCGTCAAATTCGCCTCCGATGTCGAACTTGCCGAACTCACCAAAGTCAAAAGAAACAACTAACCATATTCAAAAAGGCCGCTTCGCTTATATGATTAAAAGGCAAGCACACCTCTAAAGACCCTCAATCCATAAAACCTAAAAACCTTTCAATATTCAATTCCAATGAAACGCATCGAAATCAACCAGCTCTTTACCCCTCACGCCCAATCCCTCATCAATACCCCCATCAACGTCAAAGGATGGGTACGCACCAAGCGTGGCAACAAAAATGTCGCCTTCATCGCCCTCAACGACGGCTCCACCATCAATAATATTCAGGTAGTGGTCGACCTTGCCAATTTCGACGACGACCTTCTCCGCCGCATCACCACCGGTGCCTGCATCAGTGTCGACGGCACCCTTGTCGCCTCGCAAGGTGCAGGCCAAAGCGTCGAAATTCAGGCCCAGCATATCATCCTCTACGGCGAAGCCGACCCCAACACATACCCCCTACAGAAAAAAGGCCACTCCATGGAGTTCCTCCGCGAGATAGGACACCTGCGTCCCCGCACCAACACCTTCGGTGCCGTTCTGCGTATGCGCCACCACATGGCCTACGCCATCCACACCTTCTTCCACGAGCGCGGCTTCTTCTACTTCCACACCCCCCTCATCACCGCCTCCGACTGTGAAGGGGCTGGCGAGATGTTCCAAGTCACCACTCTCGACATGAAGAACCCTCCCCGTCTGGACGACGGCTCCATTGACTACTCGCAGGACTTCTTTGGCAAGCAGACCGCCCTCACCGTGAGCGGACAGCTCGAAGGCGAACTTGGAGCCACCGCACTCGGAAAGATTTACACCTTCGGCCCCACCTTCCGTGCCGAAAACAGCAACACCCCTCGCCACCTCGCCGAGTTCTGGATGATTGAACCCGAAATGGCATTCTACGATATCAACGACCTCACCGCCCTCGAAGAAGAGTTTATCAAATACTGCGTCCGCTGGGCTCTTGACCACTGCGCCGAGGACCTCCAATTCCTCAACAATATGTTTGACAAGGGTCTTATCGAACGCCTCAAGAGCGTTGTCGACACCGACTTTGTCCGCCTGCCCTATACCGAAGGTATCGCCATCCTCGAAGAGGCCATCAAGAACGGGCACAAGTTCGAATTCCCCGTCTATTGGGGTGCCGACCTCGCCAGCGAGCACGAACGCTACCTCGTCGAGGAGCATTTCAAAAAGCCCGTCATTATGATTGACTATCCCAAGGAGATTAAGGCCTTCTACA
>CAZTVH010000011.1:17634-17914 GCA_964616965.1 uncultured Bacteroidaceae bacterium
ACATGAAGCAGAACGACGACGGCAAGACCGTCCAAGGCACCGATGTCCTCTTCCCACAGATTGGCGAAATCATCGGTGGCTCCGTGCGTGAGGAGAGCTACGACAAACTGCTTGCTGCCATCAACGAGCGCAACATCCCGATGAAGGACATGTGGTGGTATCTCGACACCCGTCGCTATGGCACCTGCCCCCACGCTGGCTTTGGCCTCGGCTTCGAGCGCCTGATGCTCTTCGTCACCGGCATGGCCAACATCCGCGACGTCATCCCCTTCCCCCGCAC